>NZ_CAUTUT010000003.1:0-178378 GCF_963541955.1 Hoylesella pleuritidis
AAATCTGAAACAGAAATTAACTTACCTATCGTATGATAACCAAGGTTTTCCACGAAATACAGACACTTTGGAAAGATAAGTTGATTATTGAGTCAACTTTTTTTTTAGGCTAAGATGGTATTTCGTCTGAGCCGGATCAGTCGATCGCTTGAAAATTGTTTTAATGATTTCGTTTTCAAACTTTCTGAATAACGATGTAAATATAAATCTTTTTATCTGTTATTTATCTGTTATCCCAAATATAACACCAACTTCTTTTTGATTGCAAATATTTAGCTAACATTCAGCTAACATTCAGTGCTTATTGCCCCGTAATCCATTGTAACGCTATACTCTTTACTTCCAAAAACAATTTAATCAGATTTACAATTCAATTATTTGTTTACTTATAGAGAAATGGTAGGAAGCTGACGAGTCTCGGTATGGAGGATTGTTTATAGAGAGTTTTGTTAGGCTTCGTCTTAGTATTGAGAGACTCTACTTTGGCAGTTGTTGCTTGTTCCATCTTTTACATTTTCTTCTTTCTCACCCAGTTCCCTGGCATTTTCCAAATCGACCATAAATCAATAAATAATTGCATTGTAAATCTGATTAAATTGTTTTTGGAGGTAAAGGTATAGTGTTATTCACTTACACAGAAAACCGTCGACCAAAGTAATTTATGATGAAGAAATATGCTGTGTAGATTATTATGATCGATATTTATTGAGTATTGACAAAGATATAGATGTAGTATTAAAGGTCGTTAATCAATTCTTGATTTTGGGAGAGTGGTAAAACGATAATGCCCGGGAACAATGATGATTCGTTTCCGGGCATTGTTTGATTTTAGGTAAAATTAGAGTTTATCCATCTTCTTCTTCTTCACCTCTTCTCTGGCCTTGATCCAGTCTGTATCAAGCGAGAATTGTATTAGATAATCCTCTCTATTATAATAACTTAAAACTAATTCTTTGTCGTTATCCTTGAAGAGTGGATTGTTGATGGTGGCTTCCTTGTAGATACTGATAATGAGTTGTTTTTTCTTTTTGTTTTTCGTCTTTGACAAAACTGTTATAAATGAGTTGACAAAATCGTACATCGCATAAGCTTGGCGGTCGATCGTCGACATCTTAGTATCAGGTTTTTGCTCGCGTGTTTTCATCAGCATATAGTTCAGTTCATCTACCTTAAACTGATACACGCGTCTTGTATCCAAATCTTTTGTTTTATCTGCTGCACCTACTTTGGACAAGCGGAGAATTTCGTTGTACACATTCTGTGCTGAAATGTTGATCGTGACTAAGCAAAGAGCTGCCATAAAAATAATCTTTCTCATAATCTCTAATCTTCTAAATATGTTTATTAATGTTTATTTGTTTTTTTGTTGATTGAGAATAGAAAGCGAACGTATCGCTTTGTCACAATTCTTGTTGACAAAGTCTTTCCATCCGCGATAATGCGTTTCAGTCTGTGGGCGGTCCATTTGCATAAAATGGCAATAAGCAACGGCTAATGCGTCGGTAGCATCCATAAACTTTGGCATCTCTTTTTCATCGAGATTGAGAAGTCGTTTCAGCATTCCTGCTACCTGCTGCTTGCTTGCCTGACCTTGTCCGGTGATTGCCATCTTAATTTTTAATGGTGCATATTCGTGTATCGGAATATCGTGGTGGATGGCGGCAGCGATTGCCACACCTTGTGCACGTCCCAGTTTCAACATCGATTGCACGTTTTTCCCGAAAAACGGAGCTTCAATGGCAAGCTCATCAGGCAAATATTCATCAATGATTCCGGTCACACGCTCGAATATTCGACCTAATTTAAGATACGAATCTCCCATCCTTCGCAGATCAATGACACCCATTACCATCATTTGTGCTCTGTTTCCTACGATTTTGATAACGCCGTAACCCATCACGTTCGTTCCTGGGTCGATGCCTAATATGATCTTTTCATTCAACATTTACATCATTATTCGTTAACGGTCCAGATAGGGATTGCCGGCTACTTCAGCACCGATTGTGGTCTGATCACCGTGTCCCGGAAAGATAATTGTATTGTCTGGAAGTTGCGAAACAACTCTTAAACTCTGGATCAATTGAAACATATTACCCCCGTCGAAATCTGTCCGGCCCACCGAATAATGAAACAATGTATCGCCGGAGAAAGCTAAATGTTCTTCTGCACAATAGTAAAAGACGCCTCCGGGCGAGTGACCAGGTGTGGCGATAATGGTAAATGTGTGCGTGCCAAATGTAATTTTGTCGTCATCGTTGAGATATTTTTCTACGGAAGGAAACTCATTCGTAGGCTTGATTCCGGTGATTCGCTCGGCCTGTTGGGCGAGATTATCCATTAATGGTTTGTCATTGTGATGCACTTCGGGCTTTAAACCAAACTCTTTGAATAGAGTTTCGTTGCCAAAATTATGATCGAAATGCGCGTGTGTAACTAATAAATGCTTCGGTATCAGCTGATTGTCTCGGATGTATTGTACGATGGCCGTGCGCTCTTCGGGATAAAAAGCGCCACAATCTACAATGATACACTCGCGCGTTTCATCATTGGCCACATAACAATTTTCCTGCAACATATTGCAGATAAATCTCTTGATGTTCAGCATTTTATTCAGATTGGGACATAAATTACATTCTTTTCCTTAAACCACTCTTCCTTGAATAGTGTGTGAATAGGAGTTATTTGTACGATCTTTTTATACGGCATCACTTCGTGAGTTACGTCTCCACCTTTGAGACAAAATACGCCATTAGGCAGCGCATTATGCTGTTCTTTGGCAATATTGCGGTGGATGATTTTCATTAAATCGGATAACTTCATCACGGCCCGACTCACAATGAAATCGTATTTGCCTTTTTCGTCTTCGCCCCTGAGCTGCTCTATAACCACGTTTTTAAGGCCGATGGCATTTGAAACTTCTGTGGCAACGCGTATTTTTTTGCCTGTTCCATCGATGAGTTTAAACTGGCAGTTGGGAAATAAGATAGCAAGCGGAATACCAGGAAAGCCTCCACCTGTTCCGAAATCAAGTATTCGAGTGTCCGGCGTAAAGCGCAACACTTTGCCGATGGCCAAAGAATGGAGTACGTGATGCTCGTAAAGATAATCTATATCTTTACGGGATATGACATTGATTTTGGCATTCCAATCTCTGTATAGTTCAGAGAGAGTTGCGAACTGATGCTTTTGTACATCGGAAAGAGCGGGAAAATATTTCAGAATTTCGTCCATTATACAATTTTTCTCAACAGTTTACTGATATCATCTTTATCTATTTTGACCCGTATTTCACCCACAGCGTGCGGCGCAATTTCATCTTCGCAATAGATAAAAGTGATATCATCGTTATTGAGGATGAAATTCTCGGGAATATAAATATGCTGATCTGTGAATACATCTTGCTTGTTAAGACCCTCTAATCCATTGGTTTTAAATCGTTCAGCGAGTTTTTCTACAATCTGCTCTTTCAACGATTGCTCATAGCCTGGTACAAAGATGTCGCTCAATCGGATGAGTTTGCCCGTACGTGTGTCAAAGTTTTTGACCAGTGTTTGGTTTATTCCGTGTGCTCCACCGGCATAAGTATAGATCGAAGCAACATAAACTAAGACATTTTCAGCACCACTACGAGCTCGTGTCTTCACGTTATAAGCACAGTTATAAGAGGCACCGTGTTCGTGATCTTCACGATAGAGAGCGCCAAAGTCGGTCTTATAATCATTAATGTAACGCCGCACAAACGAGTCGACTGCTTGTCGCACATCAATGCGTTCGCCTGAAAGTGATAGATAATCCGGTGTCAGAAGTCCTGACCGCAACAATGTATCGTTGATCGCTTGGCTCTTGCCACCTTTGAAAAATAGGATTCGGAGCGACACCTCACATTTCGGTCCATCGGTTTCTTGCAGGTTGTATATAGAATCGACAACGATTGAATCGATGTCCATTCCAATGTGTTCCACCGTTAATTTCCCGTCACCCGAACACGAACAGATGGCTAAAGCCATTGAGAAGAGTGCTATAAAATTTCGCATAAGCGTGGCAAAGGTACTAATATTTTTCGTACCTTTGCACGCATCTCACATAAAATTGTTATTAAATGTATCAAGTAGCATTGTTCGATTTAGATGGAGTGGTGTTCAATACAGAGCCGCTTTATACACAGTTCTGGGGTGATATATTCCGCAAATACGCCCCAGAACAGCCTGATTTAGCTTTGCGTATCAAAGGGCAGACACTTGTTCAGATCTTCGATAAGTATTTTCGAGAGATGGAAAAGGTACAGATGGAAATCATACAAGCGATCGATGCGTTTGAGTACAGTATGCCTTTTGAATATATACGTGGTTTTGAAACATTCATCTTAGATCTGAAACGCCAAGGCATTCAGTGTGCCGTGGTGACCAGCAGTAATCGAGTGAAGATGGAAAATGTCTATCGTAAGCATCCCGAATTTAAGGAGATGTTCGCCCATATACTCACGGCTGAAGATTTCACAAAGAGTAAACCCGATCCTGAGGGTTATCTGAAAGGGGCCGGATGTTTTGCGGTGGCTCCGTCGGAGTGTATCGGTTTTGAAGATAGTTTTAACGGATTGAAAGCTGTGCGGGCTGCGAAGATGACGGTGGTAGGTCTTGCTACAACCAATACTGAACACGACATCGCCTCACTTTCAGATGTGGTCATTTCGGATTATACGAATTTAGACTTTGAAAAATTAAGTCGCTTGCTACCGTGTTCTCATTAATTTATATTAATTTTGCACGCCAATGAGTGGATATTTAACGACAGATAGCAAGAAGATTACCACGCAGAGCTTTCGCGAGATGAAGCAACGTGGCGAGAAAATAACGATGCTTACGGCCTATGATTTTACAATGGCAGCCATCGTTGACAGCTCGGGCGTAGACTGTATCTTGGTGGGCGACTCAGCCTCTAACGTGATGGCAGGTAATGAAGATACGCTCTCTATCACTGTCGATGAAATGATTTATCACGCACGCAGTGTGAAACGGGCCGTGAAACGGGCTCTGGTAATATGCGATATGCCCTTTGGCAGTTATCAGATCAGTCGTGAAGAGGCTCTCCGCAATGCTGTAAAGATAATGAAAGAAACAGGTGTCGATGCAGTGAAAGTGGAAGGTGGAGCTGATATTTTAGATACGGTCAAGGTGTTAATTGCTGCTGGAATTCCTGTCTGTGGCCATCTCGGATTGACTCCGCAGAGCATACATAAGTTCGGAGGATATGGACTTCGGGCCAAAGACGAGGCAGAAGCAGATCAGCTTTTGGCCGATGCATTGGCTTTGGATGCAGCCGGATGCTTTGCCATTGTATTAGAGAAAGTGCCTGCTCGGCTTGCAGCTAAGGTGACGAAAGCCGTCTCTTGTGCGACGATTGGTATCGGTGCAGGTTGCGAGACTGATGGGCAGGTTTTGGTGTCGGCCGATATGCTCGGGATGACTAATGGTTTCCGGCCTCGCTTTTTACGGTTATACGCCGACCTTCTAACGGTTATTCGCAATGCGGTTAACTGTTATTCAGAAGACGTTAAGCGATCGGCCTTTCCAAGCAAGGATGAGAGCTATTAACGACGAGCATTAAAAGGACTTGCGAATGGATACACAAAATACACCAATTCATATCCGATTGTGGCATAAAGATTTCTGGTTTTTGGCCTTAGCCAATCTTTTGTTTACGGCATCTGTGTATATGTTGATAATTGGTTTGCCTCAAGATCTGTTGCATACACTACACTTTTCACCGCAGCAAACGAGTTGGATGATGGGCGTTTACGGTGTAGGCTTGTTTGCATTAGGCCCCTTTTGTAGTTGGCTTGTGCAGGAATATCGTCGTAGCAACATTTGTGTTTGGTCGATTGCAGTGGTTGTCTGTATATTACTTGCATTGTGGTACGTCCAGCATTATGCTGCTTTGTTACATCTCCCGATAGCGATTCTGCTACTGTTACGATTTGTTTTAGGGGCTGCTTTCGGTTTGGCACAGATGGTGCTGTGCAGTACATTGGTTATCGATAAGTGTGAATCGTTTCAGCGAACAGAAGCCAATCATCACGCATCGTGGTTTGGTAGATTCGCATTAGCTATCGGCGCGTTACTTGCTATTGTTCTCTTGCAACTTCATATCAACATTTATTTTACGGCAGCAACCCTTGCAGGTGGTTCGATTGTTTTGATCAAATCGGTGCGTTTTCCGTTTCGGGCACCCGAAGAGAATGTCAAACATTGGGCACTCGACCGTTTCTTTCTACCACAAGGCAAGTGGTTATTCTTAAATTTGATGCTAATGACGACTATCATTGGGCTTATTATGACTGTTGCGGTTACGTCTTTGTTTTATGTGATGGTAATGGCCGGCTTCTTGATCGCACTACTTTCAGAGAAGTTCGTATTTGCCGATGCCGACTTAAAGAGTGAAGCTGTGACCGGTCTTATCGTTATCGCGATGGCCTTGTTGATAATGCTTAATCGTCAATATACCTTCTCCGTCTACATTTCTCCGCTGTTGTTAGGTTTCGGAATCGGTATTATCGGTAGTAGATTCTTGTTGTTTTTTATTAAGCTAAGCCGTCATTGCCAACGCGGAACGTCTCAAAGCACTTTTATCCTCGCGTGGGAGTCGGGGATTTCATTAGGGGTATTCTTAGGATATTACTTCTTTTACGGCAATGAGCACGCACTTCTCATTTGTGGACTATCCCTTACAATTGTCTCTTGGGCTCTCTATAATTTCTTTACTCACCCTTGGTACGTATCTCATCGTAACCGATAGGGATGATTTTGGATTCTTTATTCCTTTTCCGACAGTTCTAACCAACGCATTGTTTTTTCATCCAGTTCTGTTTTAAGTTCGGGTAAACGCCTGCTCTTTGCAGTGAGTTCTTCGATTGAGAGCGTACCGCTGCAAAGATCTGACTCGATCTGTTGCTGTTCGGATTCTAAGGAAGCAATGTCTTTCTCCAACTGTTCAAACTCACGCTTTTCCTTATATGACATCTTTATACGTGTGTCATTGTGATAGTTTTTCTTGTCTTTTTTAGGAGAAGCCACCTCTTTCTGTTCTGTTTTGGGTTGCAAACTGCTCCATTCACGATATTGCGTGTAGTTGCCGGGAAAATCCTGCACGATGCCGTCGCCTTTGAAAACGAGGAGATGATCGACGATTTTATTCATAAAATAGCGGTCGTGACTCACCACGATCACACATCCGGGAAAGTCGGCCAGATATTCTTCCAAAACTTGAAGTGTCTGAATATCAAGGTCGTTCGTGGGCTCATCAAGCACAAGAAAGTTGGGATTCTTCATCAGCACGGTGCAGAGATAGAGCTTTCGGCGTTCGCCTCCGCTGAGTTTATAGACATAATTGTGCTGTTCCTCGGGCGAAAACATAAAGTATTGCAGGAATTGTGAGGCTGTCATATGCCGCCCGCCACCGAGATCGATCACCTCAGCAATATCGGTGATGATGTCAATTACCTTTTTCTCGGTGTCGAAAACCGGTCCTTCTTGTGAAAAATAGCCGAAGCGTACGGTCTCACCGATGTCGAATCGGCCGCTGTCGGGCTGCTCGAGCCCCAACAGGAGCTTGATAAATGTGGATTTCCCAGTACCGTTGTTGCCCACGATCCCCATTTTCTCAAAGCGCGCGAAATTGTAATAAAAGTCTTTGAGAATGACTTTCCTATCGCTGAAAGCCTTTGAAACATATTGGCACTCAAAGATCTTGGAGCCTATGTAGATGTTGCTTGACTTCAAATGTAGCTGTCGTTCTTCAATACGTTGTTTGGCTTTGTGTTCCAATTCATAGAAAGCCTCTTCTCGATAACGGGCTTTGTGCCCGCGTGCTTGCGGCATCCGGCGCATCCATTCTAGTTCACGTTGGTAGAGGTTATTCGCGCGTTGGATTTCAGCACGTGCTGCATCGAGACGGTTCTGACGTCTTTCAAGATAATAAGCATAATTACCTGCATATGTGTAGACGGTCCGGTTGTCGAGTTCAAGGATGTTGTTGCACACCCGATCGAGGAAGAAACGATCGTGGGTGACCATCAGAATCGTTTTATTGCCACGCGAAAGAAAACCTTCGAGCCACTCGATCATTTCCAAGTCAAGGTGATTTGTTGGTTCGTCGAGGATCAGGAAATCGGGCTCGGTGATCAAAACGTTGGCCAAGGCTACGCGTTTTTGCTGTCCGCCACTTAGTTGTCCCATCGGTTGTTTGAGGTCGCGAATCTTGAGTTGTGTCAGGACTTGTTTTGCTTTCAAAATCTTTGCCTCGTTGCCCTCGTGATTAAAACAAGCGTCAAGAACCGATTCTTGCGGGTCGAATCGGGGTGACTGAACGAGGAATCCTGTCCGCAAGTCACGCTTATAGATGATTTCGCCGTTGTCTTTTCCCTCTTGTCCAGTGAGGATGGAGAGCAAGGTAGATTTACCTGTACCGTTCTTGGCAATGAGTCCCACACGCTGCCCCTCGGCTATTGAAAATGAGATTTTCTCAAAAAGCACATTGGCTCCGAAACGTTTGGTCAGATTTTGTACATCTATATAAGGTATCATTGTCTGCTCTTCACCGTTAAAGATTGATTGATTCGGTCAATATAGTTGAGTAACTCTTCGCGTCCCGTCTTCTTTTCAGCACTCGTAATAAAATATGATGGTAGCTCTTCCCATCGGTCTTCTAATTTACTCATCCAGCTTTTGACACTCTGTCTCGCTTTAGCAGCACTCAGTTTATCGGCCTTGGTAAAGACAATAACAAAAGGAATACTGCTCTCTCCGAGCCAATCTATAAACTCACGATCGATTTGTTGAGGGGCGTGGCGAATATCGATTAATACAAACATGCAGACCAATTGCCTGCGTTGAAGGATGTAACTCGAAATCATCTGTGTTAATTGTTGCTGGACTGACTTCGATCTTTTGGCAAATCCGTAGCCCGGAAGGTCTACAAGATACCATTCTTTGTTGATAATAAAATGATTGATCAATAATGTTTTACCCGGCGTTGCTGATGTTTTAGCCAGGCCTTTATGATTGCAAAGCATATTGATCAGGCTCGATTTGCCCACATTCGAGCGTCCAATGAACGCATATTCTGCCTTGTTATCATTCGGACAGCGACCCACGGTGGGTGCACTAATGACAAATTCCGAGTTCTTGATTTCCATAACTATTTTGTTTTGGATACAAAGATACAATATTAAATCTGAAAATATAGGTGGATAGAATAAAATATAATAAAATCGGGAATCTCTTTCTGAATGAGGAGATTCCCGATTTATTGTGAGGTACCTAGCAGAGTCGAACTGCTCTACACGGTTTTGCAGACCGTTACCTAACCGATCGGCCAAGGTACCATTGCAAACTTGCGGGTGCAAAGGTAAAATAAAATATCTGAAATGCCAAACTTTTATTACTTTTTATTCGGACATATTTGTATTTTCTTATCTTTCTTTCGCTTTTTGACTATCTGATCGTGCAAAGCACAGCCGGGACAACCGTTGCACGGGTCATTGGCTGCGTGAATGATGCGGTGAAGTTGACGCACTGCATAAAAGAGACACGCAGCAATGATCAGTCCGATGATCAGATATTGCCCAAACATTTGTTCACTCTTTACTGATAGGAAAGCCTGCTGTCGTCCATCCGATGATTCCACCTTTTAAGTCGACAACAGTGAAGCCCGCTTTGATAAGCTGTTGGGCAGCATTCAAAGAGCGTTTGCCCGAGCGGCAATAAACGGCTACCGGCTTACTTTTTGACAGATTCTTCTCTGCTTTTGTTATGAAACTGTTTTCCAATACGTTAATATTCACAGCTCCACGAATCCTTCCTTCGGCATATTCTTCAGCTGTTCTAACATCAACAAGCTGCACGGAATCGCGCCGGATAAAGTTTTGAAACTCGGTGACATCCATTCTTTGGATATCCTTTTGTCCGCAGGCAGATAATTGAAAACCTATAACAGACAAAAACAGCATTAATAGTTTTTTCATTTTCTGTTCTTTATATTTTACTGCAAATATACTCAATTTATTCCATTCAGCGTATATAAAATTGAATGAAGAATGGAAAACTCTCTGTTGGCTCTCTATAATTCAGAATTAAATTGTAACTTTGTGAGCAAAATCCGAACTGTTATGAAAGTGATCAATTGGGGATTTATCGGTTGTGGAGAAGTCACGGAAAAGAAGTCGGGACCTGCTTTTAATGAAGTGGAAGGATCGAAAGTGGTGGCTGTAATGAGTCGGAATGAAGACAAGGCACGATCGTATGCTGAGCGACACCACGTTCGGAAATGGTATACCGATGCGCAGAAATTGATTGATGATGCAGAGGTCAATGCCGTTTATATCGCAACGCCGCCATCGAGTCACGCTACATTTGCAATTATGGCTATGCGAGCTGGTAAACCGGTGTATGTGGAAAAACCATTGGCAGCCAGTTATGAGGATTGTGCACGAATCAATCGTGTGAGCGAACAGACAGGTATTCCGTGTTTTGTAGCTTATTATCGGCGTTATCTTCCGTATTTTCTGAAAGTCAAGGAGATTATTGATAATGGTCTGATTGGTCATATCATTAATGTGCAAATTCGATTCTCTGTTCCTCCACGCGATCTTGATTATCAGTCGCACGAGACACTACCGTGGCGTTTGCAGCCGGATATTTCGGGTGGGGGATATTTTTATGATTTAGCTTCTCACCAGTTAGATATGTTGCAAGACATCTTTGGTGTTATCACTCGAGCACACGGTTATCCGGCCAATCGTGCACATCTGTATGAAGCAGAAGACACGATAAGCGCGAGTTTTCAGTTTGAAGATGGCTTGGTAGGTAGCGGGTCATGGTGCTTTGTGGGGCATCAGAGTGCGAAAGAAGATCGTATTGAGGTTATCGGCGATCAAGGAATGTTAGCATTTTCGGTTTACAATTATGATCCGATTCAGGTGATTACAAGCAGTGGTGCAATGAATATCACCGTGCCGAATCCTGCTTATGTTCAGTTGCCTATTATTCGTGAGGTGATCGAAGATCTACAAGGTATTAACGTATGCACGTGCACCAGCATAAGTGCTACACCTGTGAATTGGGTTATGGACAGAATCCTGGGTAAGTTTTAGCGTGAGTTTTGAAGCGAGTTATATTATTCATCTTCTTTCTGTGGGGAGCTGTGCAAGGTTATGCGAATGATGAGGAGCCCCTTTTCAAGCGAGTAATCAATGGATTATATTCGTTTGTAAAAGACTTCAGTCGTGTAGACACAACCTATATTGAACCTCAGCATTACAATTTTCAAGTGATGTTACAGAATACCAATACGTATGAGGTTTATCGGTTGCAGACAAAAAATGGGGTGGGGCTGACTTTGGCACCTCGACCTACCTATAAACTTGGTCCTTATGTGGGATGGCGCTGGATCTTCCTGGGATATACATTCGACCTCACGCACATCGATGCCGGAAATAATAAACGCGAGTTTGATTTGAGCTTTTACAGTTCTAAAATCGGCATTGATTTGTTTTATCGCAAGACAGGCAATAATTATAAAATCCGAAGTCTGTTTTTGGGCGACGGTATCAATACCGACCAAATTGCCGGAACACCGTTCGACGGATTTTCAGCGAGTATCAAAGGTTTCAACATTTATTATATCTTTAATCATCGCAAGTTTTCTTATCCTGCTGCATTCAGTCAAAGTACAGTGCAACGCCGAAGCTATGGCTCGGCTTTGTTGGGAGTCGGCTATACCAAACACAGTTTGTCATTGGATTGGGAGAGGTTGAATCAGGTAATTAATGACCGACTTGACAATGGTACTAATCCTATTCAGGTAGATAGCGGACTGATTTCTGCTAAGGTCAAATATACAGATTTTTCAGCTTCAGGCGGTTATGCTTACAACTGGGTGTTTGCCCATAATTGGCTGTTCGCAGCCTCGCTTTCATTGGCATTAGGCTATAAATCTTCTTATGGTAATATTGATCGGAAGCTGGTTTCGCTCCGTAACTTCTCGTTCAGCAATTTCAATCTTGATGGTGTAGGCCGATTCGGTATTGTTTGGAATAACACTAAATGGTATCTGGGTAGTAGCGCCATCTTTCATACCTATAATTATCGCAAACAACAATTCTCTGCCAATACATTCTTCGGTAATCTAAACTTGTATGTCGGATTTAACTTTAATAGAAAGAAATAATGATGAATCTCATTAAATGTACGCTTTTCTTTCTGCTTTTCACTACGAAAGTCCTTGCGCAAACACCACAATACACACCGGCCGACAGCATTAAAGTGATGTATCTGCTGCAAAAAGGAACGCGATTAAAAAAAGATGCCAATGCCGTGTTGTTCTTTGCACGCGAATTACGCGGCATTCCCTATGTTGCAAAAACATTGGAACGGAACAAAACGGAGCAGCTCATTATCAATCTTCGCCAATTAGATTGTACGACATACGTAGAGAATGTATTGGCTCTCACGTTCTGTCATCAAAATAAGCGGACAGCATTTACTGACTTTTGCCAATATCTGCGGCAGTTAAGATACCGCGAGGGGCGTGTCTCTTACGTCTCGCGACTGCATTACTTTTCTGAATGGATCGCGGCTAATACACGTGTTGGGGTTATTCGTGAGATACAGTCGCCCGATACACCGTTCATTGCCGTACAACGCTTAGATGTTTCTTATATGAGCACGCATCCGCAGTTTTATCCCCAATTAGTTGGTCATCCCGATACGCTCCGAGCCATCCAAGCGATGGAAAAGTTGCTTACCGGTCGTACGTATCGATATATTCCCAAGTCGCAAATTGTTAATACAGCTCTCTTGCGACGCACCATTCACGATGGCGACATCATTGCTCTTGTCACACGCATTGCCGGTCTTGACACGTCTCATCTCGGTATTGCCGTATGGCATCGCGATGGTTTACACTTACTCAATGCCTCGTCTGTGCATCATCGAGTCGTAGAAGAGCCTATGATACTTCGCAGCTATATGCAACGTCATCCCTCCCAAATCGGAATTCGAGTTGTCCGTATTAAAAATGGCACCAATGATGATAAAATATGAGGAAAAGTTAATAGTAATAGCTCATTTAAAGTATTAATTTCCTTTCTGTGACCTGCAAACTGTTTTATCTTATTACGTTTTGACCTTAGATTGTGTTGAATGAGAGGTATAATACTTCTGTCCCACAAGTATACGAGGACAGCCTTCCTACTATGGAACTTGTAATGGCTAAGCAAAGGGAAAGCACATTTATATATGCATAAGTTCAATCCCATAGGATAGAATATAAAGAATATGACGTCATTTTTGCTCAGATATGATATCATTTTTGTCTGAATATGACGTCATATTTGCTCGAATATGACGTCATTTTTACTGAAATATGACGTCATATTTATCCAAATATCTGAAAATTGAGTAAAACGCCTCGACAATGCGTTTCCCCTGAGGGCTATGCATAGGAGTTTTGGTTGCGAACAGTAAGATGAACCAGTCCATTCGATAAAAAACTTATTTGAATCGAGGAGAAAGTAGGGGAGTAATTTTCATACTTATAATTCCTGAACGGCAATTCTTAGATTTTTTTATTATCTTTGCAGGCAAATCCATAATGTAGAAATCAGAATGAATAAAAATCACTTTCGAACGGTCGTGATCTTCTTGATACTGTCGGTATTCGGATGCCACAATCTTTTTGCTACTGCACCTTTACATAAACGTGAGTTTCGTGGAGCTTGGATACAGTGTGTTAACGGGCAGTTTCAGGGGCTGACTACCGCAGGAATGCAACAGGAATTGACTCGCCAGCTGAACGAATTAAAGAAAGACGGTGTGAATGCCATTTTCTTTCAGGTACGACCGGAATGTGATGCGCTTTATCAAAGCAGATTAGAGCCGTGGAGCAGGTTTCTTACAGGTGTGCAAGGGCAGGCTCCTTCACCTTATTGGGATCCGTTGGCATGGATGGTGAAAGAATGCCATAAGCGCGGAATGGAATTACACGCGTGGATCAATCCTTATCGTGCCAAGACTAAGGGGACATCGGCCTTGGCGCCGGGCCACGTGGCGATCAAGCATCCCGGACGTGTATTTACTTATGACGGACTGTTTATCCTCAATCCGGGGAATCCGCTCAATCGCGAATATATCTGCCGTGTAGCCGATGACATTGTGCGCCGTTATGATGTTGACGGTTTGCACATAGATGACTATTTTTATCCTTATCGTGTGGCAGGACAAACAATTGACGATGACCGCGAATATCGTTTGTATGGTAAAAGATTCGCGAACAAGGATGATTGGCGCCGAGACAATGTCAATGTACTGATTCGGCAGTTGCACGATTCGATCAGAAGCGTCAAGCCGTGGGTGAAATTCGGTGTGTCTCCTTTTGGAATCTATCGTAACCGTAGGTCGGCTCCCGGGATCGGAAGCGACACACGCGGCACACAGGGATATGATGATTTGTATGCCGACGTATTGCTTTGGGTAAATAATGGTTGGGTAGATTATTGTGTGCCGCAACTTTATTGGCAAATCGGACATCCGACGGCCGACTATAAAACGCTAATTTCTTGGTGGAATCGATATGCTTCAAATCGTCCGCTTTTTATCGGTGAAGATGTAGAACGAACCGTGAAATATGCCGATCCTGCTAACCCGAAAATCAATCAGATGCCGGCGAAATTTGCTCTGCACGAGCGAATGAAGAATGTCGGGGGAACTGTACTGTGGTATTCCAAGGCTGTAGTTGACAATGTGGGAGGGTATGGAAGTGCGTTGAGAACCTATTATTGGCGTTATCCAGCCTTGCAACCACGTATGCCGTTCATTGATGACCGTAGTCCGCGCAAGCCCCGGAGCGTAACACCGGTATGGACGAGCGATGGTTATATTCTCTTTTGGTCGAAGCCAAAAGCTCCGTGGTGGGCTTTCTGGTTGCGGTCAAAGAAGCCGAGCTGGCGTGATGAGGTTACTAAATATGTGGTATATCGTTTTGCCGACGGAGAGGAAGTCGATCTGGATGATGCGTCAAAAATTGTAGCAATAACGGGTGAAACGATGTATCGTTTGCCTTATGTAGATGGTAAAAAACATTATACATACGTAGTGACAGCACTCGACAGAATGAGTAATGAGAGCAAAGGGAGAAGAAAAGGGATAGATTTATAAACAGTTTCTCCCACCTACATACGGGAGGATAGAGAAGGGGCTATTTTAAGAGACAATCTAAAAATGCATCCAAATCTTTGTTGAGATCTTTCATCAGATCGTCTCCGATGATCATCGTATCATCATCGGCAACATAAAGTTCGGCTATATTTTCCTTGTCGTCGTCTTCGAGTACAAAGTTGAAAGGTTTCAAAATTCCCATATTGTCGATAACATCGTGTAGACGTTTCAAAATGCTACGTAAGATAACCGTCACGTGTTCATAGAAGTCTTCATCTTTGTTATCTATCCATTGTGCAACAACGCACCGCGTAATCTCGTTTTCATCGTCATCAAACGCCAACAGTTCTCCACTGTCCTGCGAAACACGCAGATGGATGTCTGTCAATATTGATGAGTCATTTGACAAAGGAAACTTTTGGGCAATCTTTTTGATTGCACGTTCGACTTGTTGTGCCGTTTGCTCGTTTGCTTTCATATTGTTTTCTGGTTGTCGACTGCAAATATACATATAATTTTTTAAAGCCTAAGCTCTGCCATATCTTTTTATAGTTATTTTTTATTGCCATCTGAAAATATATCATTACCTTTGTCCGTGCAAATTTCAACAAAATGAAACAGACAATTTTAGTAACGGGAGGAACCGGTTTTATCGGTTCGCATACAACGGTAGAACTGCAAGAAGCAGGTTATAAAGTAGTAATCATCGACGATCTTTCTAATTCTAATATAGAAGTATTAGACGGTATTGAGAAAATCACGGGCATACGTCCGGCTTTCGAACAGGTAGATCTTCGTGATAAAGAAGCTACGGAAACAGTATTCAAAAAATATGCGGATATCAGAGGAATTATCCATTTCGCTGCAAGCAAAGCAGTAGGTGAGAGTGTAGAAAAACCGCTCCTATATTATCGCAATAATATAGTTTCACTCTTGAACCTGCTTGAATTAATGCCGAAATACGGTACGAAAGGTATCATCTTCTCATCCAGTTGTACCGTTTATGGCCAACCGTCAAAAGAGAATCTGCCCGTAACAGAAGAAGCGCCCATCCAAACAGCTTGTTCACCTTATGGAAACACAAAACAAATCAACGAAGAAATTATTCGCGATTTCATTCATAGCGGCGCACCTATCAAAAGCATAGTACTACGCTATTTCAATCCAATCGGTGCACATCCTTCGGCTTTGATTGGCGAATTACCTAATGGAGTGCCTATGAATTTGATTCCATTCGTTACACAAACGGCTATCGGTATCCGTAAAGAATTGAAGATCTTCGGAAATGATTATGATACTCCGGACGGAACTTGTATCCGTGATTACATTTATGTAGTTGATCTCGCCAAGGCTCATGTAGCTGCAATGACTCGCGTACTGGATATGGAAACTGAGCCTATCGAATATTTTAATATCGGTACTGGAAAGGGTGCAAGTACTTTGGAGGTGGTCAATGCATTTGAGAAAGCTACGGGCGTAAAGGTAAATTGGACGTTTGCACCACGCCGTGAGGGTGATATCGAGAAAGTTTGGGGATGTGTGGATAAAGCCAATAAAGTACTTGGTTGGAAAGCAGATACGCCTCTTGAAGATATACTGGCATCAGCTTGGAAATGGCAACTCAAACTTCGTGAAGACGGAGTTATGTAGATGGTTAATGAGTGTTAAATCCATGGCCTATCAAAGGATAGTCAATTGAAATTCAGATAAATATTGTATCTTTGCACAGCTGTTACGAGTTAACAGTATATTTAATTTTTAAAGTAAAATAAAAAATGGCAACAAAAATCAGATTGCAACGTGGCGGTCGTAAAAACTATGCTTTTTACAGTATTGTGATCGCTGACGTAAGAGCACCACGTGATGGTAAATTTATTGAAAAGATTGGTACTTATAATCCCAATACCAATCCGGCTACTGTTGATTTGAAATTCGATCGCGCACTGTATTGGGTAGAGGTTGGCGCACAACCTACCGATACTGCACGTAATATTCTCAAAGGCGAAGGAGTATATTTGATGAAACATCTTCGTGGAGGAGTTAAGAAAGGTGCATTTGATGAGGCTACTGCTCAGAACAAATTCGATACTTGGAAGCAAGATAAGCAAAAAGGCTTAGATGCTGTTCGCGACAAAGAAGCGAAAGCTAAGAAAGATGCGATAGACCGGGAGATTGAAGCAGAAAAGAAAATCAATAGAGATATTGCGAAGAAGGTAGCTGAAAAGAAAGCTGCTGAGGTTGCTGCCAAAGCTGAGGCAGAAGTTGCACAAGATGTAGAAGAGTCTGTTTCTACGGAGAATGAAGCAACTCCCACAGAGGCTTAAGAAAATTCTTTAAGCTGAATTAATAAAAAGAGGTATGTCAAGATATCATTGATATACCTCTTTATTTATCTTATTACTTATTCTTTTATCATTTGATTATAACTTAATATAGTTATCATTTCAACAATTTCTATTCGATTTAATTATATTAAAAGTGTTCCTTACGCCACGAAAAAGATGAAGAGAAAAATAACTCTTAATTGTCAATTATCAATTCTCGATTATTTTTCCTACTTTTGCAGAATGAAATATACGTTTGATTGGAAACATATTATGATGCTGGCAGCAATTGCGGCCGGACTGCTTTATATCACCGACTCGTTTTGGATGTCGCTCGGTATTATTCTTTTATTGCTTGTAGCCGACCATCTTGTTCAGCAATATGTAGGGAAGAATGGAAAAACTGATTAATTTATACCGTGCGTGGTGCGGTAGACAGCCCAGA
The DNA here is from genome assembly GCF_963541955.1 of Hoylesella pleuritidis. Classification (NCBI taxonomy): domain Bacteria; kingdom Pseudomonadati; phylum Bacteroidota; class Bacteroidia; order Bacteroidales; family Prevotellaceae; genus Hoylesella; species Hoylesella pleuritidis. Next base: position 17,979 of record NZ_CAUTUT010000003.1, read on the forward strand.
TATTGCCGACAACTGTCCGGAGCGGGGAGTAATCGGACGTATATTCGGATAACGGGCGGTGAGGGGCAGACTGTCATCGGAGTAATTGGAACAAGTCGGGATGAGAATCACGCCTTTGTGAGTTTGGCTCGACATTTCACCAACAAGCGGTTGCCTGTACCCGAAATCTTAGCTGTCAGCGGCGACGAACTACGCTATTTACAAACAGATTTGGGCGATGTGTCGCTCTTCGATGCTATTCGAGGCGGACGAGATGCGGGTGGACGATATAACCAACACGAGAAACAGTTACTTGTGAACGCGATTAAAGCCTTGCCCGACATTCAAATCCGGGGGGCACAGGGATTAGATTGGAATTGTTGCTATCCTCAACCCGAATTCAATGTAGACAGCGTACGCTTCGATCTTAACTATTTTAAGTATTGCTTCTTGAAAGCAACAGAGCTTGATTTTCACGAACTGAAGCTTGAAGCCAACTTCCGAATGTTTGCCAAAGACTTGGTTTCGGAGCCAAGTAACAGCTTCCTTTATCGCGATTTTCAGGCTCGTAATATTATGATCGACAAGCAGGGTAAGCCTTATTTTATCGATTTTCAAGGCGGACGCAAAGGACCGTTTTATTATGATTTGGCTTCATTCTTGTGGCAGGCTTCGGCTAAATACCCGTTCAAGCTGCGCCGCGAATTAGTGTATGAGTATTACTACTCGTTGAAAAACTATACGGAAGTACCGTCGGTGCGTCATTTCGTGGAGCGATTGAGCCAATTTGTGCTTTTCCGTATGCTGCAAGTGCTCGGAGCTTACGGATTTCGCGGCTATTTCGAACGTAAGAAATATTTCCTCGATTCTATACCTCCCGCAATGGAAAATCTTCGAGATCTGTTGAAAATAGGGCCTCAAGCGTTTCCCTATCCCTATCTGATGGAGATATTAGAACGGCTCACCCAATTGCCACAGTTTGCTCCGGCCGAAGTTTCTGCACCCGTTCGCAGAGATGGTTTTCGCACTTCCGACTCCAATATCTATGAGGCTCATCCCCAAGATGGCCCCGCAACGTTTTCAAAATACGATGGCAAGGGGCCGCTTGTGGTGCGCGTGTTCAGCTTTTCGTATCGCAAGGGTATTCCCGAAGATTCATCAGGTAATGGCGGAGGATATGTTTTCGATTGCCGTTCAACGCATAATCCTGGGCGTTATGAGCCTTATAAAAAACTCACGGGGCTTGACGAGTCCGTTATACGATTCTTGGAAGACGATGGTGAGATTCTTACATTCCTTGCTCATGTATATGATTTGGCTGACCATCACGTACAACGATATATTCAGCGTGGGTTTACCAGCCTTATGTTCTCGTTCGGTTGCACGGGCGGACAGCATCGCAGCGTGTACTGCGCACAACATTTGGCTGAACATCTGCACGAGAAATTTGGCATAGAAGTACACATTACTCACCGCGAACAAGGAATTTCACAGGTATTGACAACATCCAAAACATTCTGACTATGCAGGCAATGATCTTTGCAGCCGGTTTGGGGACGCGCCTCAAACCTATAACTGACCACAAGCCTAAGGCGCTCGTTGAGGTAGGGGGAGAATCGTTGTTAAAGCGTATTATCACGGAACTGAGTAGGGCAGGAGCAGACAGGATAGTCGTTAACGTGCATCACTTTTCGGATCAGATTATCCGCTATTTGGCTGAAAATGATAACTTCGGCTTGGACATTCGCATCTCCGATGAATCTGATGAATTATTAGACACGGGAGGGGGACTGCGAAAGGCTGTCTCATTGTTCAGAGCTGATGAACCGATTCTCATTCACAATGTCGATATTTTAAGCAATGTTGATTTGCCGAAGTTTTATCGTCAAAGTGCTGAAAATGCCGCTACGCTTCTTGTCAGCAAGCGGAAAACCAAACGTTATTTGCTGTTTGATGATAAAATGCGGCTCGTGGGATGGACCAATGTAGAGACTGGCGAAGTGAGATCGCCTTATACCGAACTTGATGTCTCGCGTTGCCGGAAGTTTGCTTTTGCAGGAATTCATACATTTTCGCCGGTCTTGTCCAGAATGATGGACCGCTGGCCCGTAAAATTCAGTATAATAGACTTTTACCTCTATGCCGTTAATCGGGCGCCGATCTACGGTTATTTGCAATCCGATCTACGGTTAATGGATGTGGGAAAAACGGTTACTCTCACAGAGGCCGACGATTTCCTGAAAACTATCTGATAACTTATGCCCCGTTTACGGAAAAAAGAAGTAATTTTGCAGACAGTAAATTACTCCTTGCCCAGCGAGGAAAATATCATTTAATCATACATTATTATCTATGCAACAGAAGATCATCATTCTTGATTTCGGTTCGCAGACTACGCAACTCATCGGTCGCCGGGTGCGCGAACTGGACACTTTCTGCGAGATTTTACCTTACAATAAGTTCCCAAAAGATGATCCTTCGATTATCGGAGTCATTTTGAGCGGTTCGCCGTATTCCGTTCATGACAGCGCAGCTTTCAAAGCAGAACTGACAGATTTCGTCGGGAAGTATCCTGTATTAGGTATCTGCTATGGCGCACAATTATTTTCTTTTGCTAACGGAGGTAAGGTAGAACAGACCGGAACACGCGAATATGGACGGGCAAATCTGATGACTGTCGATGTAAAAAATCCTCTCTTCAAGGGTTTTGAGCAGCATTCACAGGTATGGATGAGTCACGGTGATACAATTACGGCTATTCCAGAAGATTGTCGTGTTATTGCTTCGACAACCGATGTTAAATTCGCAGCTTATGCCAGTACGACCAATCCTGTGTGGGCTGTGCAGTTCCATCCCGAAGTTTTTCATACGTTGCAAGGTAAAGATTTGCTACATAACTTTGTCATCGACATCTGTGGAAGTAAACAACAATGGAGCGCAGCCTCGTTTGTAGAGACTACCGTACAGGAGTTGAAGCAACAGTTGGGCGATGAACGTGTCATTTTAGGACTCAGTGGTGGCGTCGATTCCAGTGTGTGTGCCACACTTCTGAATCGTGCTATCGGTAAAAATCTCACTTGTATCTTCGTAGATCATGGTATGTTACGCAAGAATGAATTTACCAAAGTGATGAATGCGTATAAGGGGTTGGGACTGAATGTTGTCGGTGTAGATGCCTCTGATAAGTTTTTCACTGATCTTGCAGGTGTGTCCGACCCCGAAGAAAAGCGTAAGATCATCGGGCGCGATTTCGTAGAAGTATTCAATGCCGAAGCCAAAAAGATAACAGATGCCAAATGGTTAGCGCAAGGTACTATTTATCCCGACCGAATCGAGAGTTTGAGTATTACCGGTATGACCATCAAAAGCCATCATAATGTTGGAGGACTACCCAAGGAAATGAAGCTGAAACTCTGCGAGCCATTGCAATGGCTATTCAAAGATGAAGTGCGTCGTGTAGGACGTGAATTGCAGATGCCTGAACGTTTGATCAAGCGCCATCCCTTTCCCGGTCCAGGTTTAGCCGTTCGCATTCTTGGCGATATCACGCGTGAGAAAGTACACATATTGCAAGATGCCGATGATATTTATATTGAGGCAATGCACGATTATATTTGTGAAGACGGCGAATGTCTTTATGATAAGGTTTGGCAGGCTGGGACTATCTTGCTTTCCACTATTCGCAGTGTTGGTGTGATGGGTGATGAGCGTACTTATGAGCATCCTGTAGCTCTGCGTGCTGTGACCAGTACAGATGCGATGACAGCTGATTGGGCGCACCTTCCTTATGACTTTATGGCCAAAGTGTCTAACGAAATCATCAATAAAATCAAAGGCGTAAACCGTGTTTGCTATGATATATCCTCCAAACCACCTTCGACGATTGAATGGGAATAACAGTCAGTCCGACGGGGAACCTGAGTTATTGGGAACAGATAAAACTTTTTGCTAAAGCGGTCATAAATATAAAGAATAGAGAAACGCGAGGGAAAAATTAACGGGAAGTTAAAAGAAAACCAAGAATTTCAATAGTTGAGAAGATATTTTACAGATATTATTCGTATTTTTGCCCGCAAATAAAAACTTCAATATAAATATAAGTAATATGCTTACACTTAAACTCATCAGTGAGGAAACTGAACGCGTAATCAGAGGTTTAGAAAAGAAACATTTCGAAGGTGCCCGCGAGGCAGTCGAAAATGTTCTGAACATTGACAAGCGTCGGCGTGAGGCCCAGCAGAATTTTGATAAAACCAAACAAGAAGCTAATCTGCTTTCTAAACAAATCGGTGGTTTACTGAAAGAGGGGCAGCAGGCTGCGGCGGATGAGATTAAGGCGAAAGTGGCGGTATTGAAACAGACCGGTAAGGATTTACAGGACGAAATGGAGACGACAGAACGGGAGTTGACGGCGTTGTTGTGCACGATTCCGAATATTCCAAATGAAGATGTGCCTGAGGGGCGAGATGCATCGAGCAATGTCGTGGTGAAAGAGGGGGGCGTAATTCCTCAGCTTCCCGAAGACGCATTGTGTCACTGGGATCTGTGTAAGAAGTATAACTTGATTGATTTCGATCTCGGTGTTAAGATTACGGGTGCCGGTTTTCCTATATATATTGGCAAGATGGCACGCCTGCAACGTGCACTCGAGGCATTCTTTTTAGATGAAGCTCGCAAGTCGGGCTACTTAGAGATTCAACCACCGTTCGTTGTAAATCAGGCGTCGGGTTATGGAACGGGACAGTTGCCTGATAAAGAGGGACAAATGTATCACGCAGAAATGGACGACCTTTATTTGATTCCAACGGCTGAGGTGCCTGTAACAAACATCTTCCGCGATGAGATTCTCGACGAGAAAGATCTTCCCATTAAACGCTGTGCTTATTCGGCTTGTTTCCGTCGTGAAGCCGGTTCGTATGGTAAGGATGTACGCGGATTGAATCGTTTGCATCAGTTCGATAAGGTTGAGCTGGTACGTATCGATAAGCCTGAGCACTCGTACGATTCATTAAAGGAAATGTTAAACCACGTAGAAGGTTTGTGTCAGAAACTGGAATTGCCTTATCATATTCTGCTTCTGTGTGGTGGTGATATTAGTTTCACAGCAGCCATTTGTTACGACTTTGAGGTTTGGAGTGCTGCACAGAAGAGATGGCTTGAAGTGTCGTCTGTTTCTAACTTTGAAAGTTATCAGGCTAATCGCCTGAAATGTCGCTATCGCCATACAGAAGATGGAAAGATTGAACTCTGTCACACACTGAATGGTTCGGCCTTGGCCCTGCCGCGTATTGTGGCTACAATCATCGAAAACAATCAAACACCCGAAGGTATTCGTGTTCCGAAAGCTCTTGTTCCGTATTGCGGATTTGAAATACTGGACGATAAAAACTTCTAAGAAACTTATCCATTGTCGATCTTAAATTGGAAACATTATGAATAATAGAATTGTACACAAAGAGCAATTTTCCGAAAAGGTTTTCCTTTTTGAAATTGAGGCTCCGCTTATTGCCAAGAGTCGTAAGGCCGGCAACTTCGTCATCGTGCGAGTAGGGAAGAAAGGCGAACGGATGCCGCTGACCATTGCTGATGCCGATATCGAACGTGGGACAATCACACTGGTTGTACAAAAAGTAGGGCTTTCATCTCAGAAACTTTGTAATCTGAATGAGGGCGATTATGTGACTGATGTGGTGGGACCATTGGGTAATCCTACACACATAGAGAACTTTGGTACAGTGGTCTGTGCCGGCGGTGGCGTAGGTGTTGCACCGATGTTGCCGATTATTAGAGCTTTGAAAGCTGCCGGTAATCGAGTTCTGTCAGTGTTAGCAGGCCGCAGCAAGGATCTGATCATCCTTGAAGAGGAAGTGCGTAAGAGTTCGGATGAGACCATCATTATGACCGATGACGGCAGCTATGGCGATAAGGGCGTCGTAACGCTGGGCATTGAACGACTGATTAATCAGGAGCACGTAGATAGGGTCTTTGCCATCGGCCCACCCATTATGATGAAGTTCTGCTGTTTGCTCACACAGAAATATAATATTCCAACCGATGTGTCACTCAATACGATTATGGTGGACGGTACAGGAATGTGTGGTGCTTGCCGATTGACAATAGGGGGAAAAACCAAGTTCGTTTGTATAGACGGCCCCGAGTTTGACGGTGCATTGGTTGATTGGGATGAAATGTTTAAACGGATGGGTACCTTTAAGAAGGTGGAACGCGAGGATCTTGAACATTTTCAGGAACATCTTGATACGGTTGAACCGATTATTACTAAGTACACAACCGATATTGTAATGGATGTTGCACCGACAGATGATCCGATCGAAGTATTAATCGACCGCGATGCGCAATGGCGTAAAGATTTGCGAACCGCAATGAAACCCAAGGATCGCACAAAGATAGAGCGGGTGCAGATGCCGGAACTCGACCCGGTTTACCGTGCAACAACTCGTACTGAAGAGGTCAATAAAGGGCTTACCAAGGAAATGGCACTCACTGAGGCTAAGCGTTGCCTCGATTGTGCCAAACCGACCTGTGTAGAAGGATGCCCGGTCAATATCAACATTCCCTCGTTTATCAAAAACATTGAGCGTGGACAATTTCTGGCTGCAGCCAAAGTGTTGAAAAACACCTCAGCACTTCCAGCTGTCTGTGGCCGTGTCTGTCCGCAAGAAAAACAATGCGAAAGTCGTTGTATTCATTTGAAAATGAAAGAATCCGCCGTTGCCATCGGTTATCTTGAGCGCTTTGCAGCCGACTATGAGCGTGAGAGTGGCAATATCTCTCTACCCGAGATGGCTCCTGCTAATAGCATTAAAGTTGCTGTAGTGGGTTCGGGACCTGCCGGACTGAGTTTCGCTGGCGATATGGCTAAACGCGGATACGATGTTTATGTTTTCGAGGCCTTGCACGAAATTGGAGGTGTATTGAAATATGGTATTCCCGAATTTCGTCTGCCCAATGCCATTGTCGATGTTGAAATTGACAATTTGAAGAAAATGGGTGTACATTTCCAGACCGATACCATTATTGGAAAAACGATTACTGTAGAAGAACTCGAACAAAAAGGATTCAAGGGTATCTTTGTTGCGTCGGGTGCAGGTCTGCCTAATTTTATGGATATTCCCGGAGAAAACTCTATTAATATAATGTCATCTAACGAATATCTTACACGTGTCAACCTGATGGATGCAGCTAATCCCACGACTGATACTCCGATCAATCTTGGTCGTCACGTAATGGTGGTAGGAGGTGGAAATACGGCGATGGATTCTTGCCGAACAGCTAAGCGTCTCGGAGCCGAAGTCACTTTGGTCTATCGTCGCTCGGAAACAGAAATGCCAGCCCGACTCGAAGAGGTGAAGCACGCTAAGGAAGAAGGAATCGAGTTTCTCACGCTTCACAATCCAATCGAATATATCGCCGATGAAAATGGAGCCGTTAAAGCTGCTATTTTACAGGTGATGAAGTTAGGAGAACCTGATGTTAGTGGACGTCGCAGTCCAGAACCAATTCCTGGAGAAATTCGTACATTGGACGTAGACCAGGTAATTGTGGCTGTTGGTGTATCGCCCAATCCACTTGTTCCTAAATCGATCTCGGGTCTGGAGCTTGGCCGAAAAAATACCATTGTAGTTAACGAAGGAATGCAATCGAGTCGTCCCGAGATTTATGCCGGTGGTGACATAGTGCGTGGCGGTGCTACTGTTATTCTTGCAATGGGTGACGGTCGCCGTGCAGCTGCAAGTATGAATCAGCAGTTAACTGCTGCTCATTGAAAGAGCAATGAAGGATTGTTAAATCAAATCACGAATGAAGAATCGGAATATACTGATTATAACTTTGCTCACGGTGCTGTGTACCACAACATCTGCGCAAAAAGTCAAGGGGCGAGCGACAAAAAAGCAGAAGACAACAGCTATAGCAGAAGAGGCACCTGCACAGAAACTATATCGGAGTATGTTGCCGGCCACAGCGCGGGTAATGTTTATCGATAGTGTAGTGACGGACAAAGCTAAGTTTCTACGTCACGTACCGCTTAATTCCGAGTCAGGCTCGCTGACGACATATGACGAATTCTTCAATACAGATCGGTCGCAAGATGGAGTTGTGTTTCAAAACGAATTCCATAGCCGTTGCTATTATGCTGACGGCGGAAGGCTGATGACAATGGATAGAGTAGGAGAGAAATGGGCTTTACCACAAGTCATTGAAGGAATAGATGCTGAGTTCGCTGAGCCCGATTATCCGTTTATGATGGCCGATGGCATCACACTTTATTTTGCAGCAAAAGGGCCGAACAGCATCGGAGGATATGACATTTTTACAACACTTTTTGATAGTGAGTCGAATCAGTTTTATAAGCCAGAGAATTACGGTCTTCCATTCAATTCCACAGCTAATGACTATCTGCTGGCGATTGATGATCTAGACACGTTAGGCTGGCTTGTCAGTGATCGAGGGCAACCCGAGGATAAGGTGTGTATTTACACTTTCGTGCCCGTTTCGCCACGTGTGAGTTTGAACAGTACTGGCATTACAGGTACATCGTTGGAACGCTATGCCCGACTCGCGTGTATCGAAGATACGTGGCAATTCGGTAATCGGGAACAGGCTATGGATCGGTTGCGGCGAATGATGAAGCGGACTGCTCGCAAACAGATGCAAGAGGAGTTTACATTCGTGGTGAACGATGAAATAACGTATCATCGTCTGATGGATTTTCGGTCTGCATCGGCGCGTGAATTGTATGTGCGGTTAGCGTCGCAACGCAAGTCGTTGGCCGACTGTGAGCAAATGTTAGGACAGCTGCGGGCAGAGTTTCATACGGCTTCAGATGGGGTACGTCGTGGAATGCGCGAAGATATTCTAAGTCGTGAACAGCGTGTGGAACAGCTGAGAATGGAAATAATACGCTTAGAAAAGGAAGTACGCAACACCGAAAATCGAGCTTTGGCCGATAAACGTTGATGTTTGAGTCTTGTTATTTTATACATTCATTCGTCCACTTGTTCACTCAATAACTCAATAATTATGAAGAAGTATTTTGCTGAATCAGAATTGATCATCAACCAAGACGGAAGTATTTTCCATCTGCATCTCAAACCTGAACAGTTGGCAGATCGAGTGATTCTTGTCGGAGATCCTGGGCGAGTAGCACTCGTTGCCTCACACTTTGATAAAAAGGAGTGCGAAGTGAGCAATCGTGAATTTACGACAATCACAGGAGCGTATCGTGGTAAACGTATCACTGTCCTGAGCACGGGCATCGGATGTGATAACATTGATATCGTCGTTAACGAGTTAGATGCGCTCGCCAATATCGATTTCCGCACCCGCGAAGAATGCAAGTTGCTGAGACAACTGACGCTTGTGCGCATCGGGACCTGCGGTGGGCTACAACCCGATACGCCCGTGGGCACATTTATTGCCAGTGAAAAGAGTATCGGCTTTGACGGTCTACTCAATTTTTATGCAGGACGAAATGACGTGTGCGATTTGGCTTTCGAGGAGGCATTTACCAGACATATGAACTGGAATCAGCAACTCTGTGTTCCCTACGTGATTGATGCCGATGCGGAGCTTCTCGATCGTATTGCAAGTAGCGATATGGTGCGTGGCGTGACCATTGCGTGTGGTGGTTTTTTCGGTCCGCAAGGACGTGAACTGCGTATTCCGCTTGCAGATCCGCAGCAGAATGAGAAAATAGAGAGTTTTGAATACAATGGTTATCGAATCACCAATTTTGAGATGGAGAGTTCGGCGTTGGCCGGTCTTACCCGACTGATGAGGCATAAGGCGATGACCTGTTGTATGGTGATTGCCAATCGACTGGTTAAAGGGGCAAATACAAATTATAAGAATAGTATCAATGGACTCATTGAAAGAGTTTTAGAGCGGATATGATAGACTCTCAAACGATCTGTGCGCTTGCAACATCTACGGGGGGAGCTATTGGGGTGATTCGTGTCTCAGGGCCTGATGCCGTTGCATTGACCGATATTATTTTTCGTACATCCGGTAAGAAATCGTTATGTACGGCCAAAGCCAATACTATTCATTATGGTGAGATTGTAGACGCGGCAGGCAATGTCGTCGACGAAGTATTGGTCTCTGTTTTCCGTGCTCCTCATTCCTATACTGGCGAAGATAGCACGGAAATCAGCTGTCACGGCAGCCAATATGTCCTGCGAAAAGTATTGCAACTGCTTATCGACTGTGGTTGTCGACAGGCAAAGCCGGGAGAATATACGCAACGTGCTTATCTTAACGGAAAGATGGATTTGAGTCAGGCCGAAGCCGTGGCCGATCTCATTGCTGCCGGCAATCGTGCTACGCATCTGCTGGCCATAGGGCAACTCAAAAGGCATTTCAGCGATGAGCTGGCTCATCTACGTGAGCAATTGTTGAAGATGACTTCGCTGCTCGAGTTAGAATTAGATTTCAGCGATCAAGATGTTAATTTTGCCGATCGAGATGAGTTGCAGGATTTAGCACTTGCAATTGATCGACGCATTGTGTCTCTGATTCACTCTTTTAAAACAGGGAATGCGTTGAAACAAGGCATTCCTGTGGCTATTGTTGGCAAAACCAACGTTGGCAAGAGTACATTACTCAATCGTTTGCTTCACGAAGATCGTGCAATCGTAAGCAATATTCACGGTACCACGCGTGACGTGATCGAAGACACCGCTGAAATTCACGGCATCACATTTCGCTTCATTGATACTGCGGGAATTCGTCATACAGTCGACAGCATCGAACAACTGGGCATTGAGCGTACTTACCAAAAGCTGGATGAAGCCGCTATCATTCTTTGGCTTGTCGATGAGCCGCCGACAGCGGAGGAAGAAAAGCTGATGAGGGAGCGCACCACAGGTAAGAAACTCATCCTGGTTTTCAATAAAATAGACTTGCACAAAGCGTTTCCCTTTCTGTCGAAAGAGAACCGAGACCCCGTGATTTATATTTCTGCCAAGCAGGGCGACGGCATCCCGCAGTTAGAAGAGCAACTCTGTCGGGCCGCTGACATTCCCGAAATCAACGAGAACGATGTCATCATTACCAATGCCCGCCATTACGAAGCGCTCACTTGTGCTCACGAAGCCCTTACCCATATCGTCAACGGTCTGCATCGCGAGGTCAGTGGCGATCTTCTCAGTGAAGATCTCCGTCAGGCTCTTACCCATCTTGCTGATATCACCGGATCTGCTATTACCACTGATGAAGTATTGGAAAACATCTTTAAAAGCTTTTGTATTGGTAAATAAGAGGTCCCTATTTATGGTATCTGGGATGTGGTATTTATTGCTGTTCCGTAGCATTATTTACGCAATTCCGTTGCTATGATTGTCGTAACTTCGTTATGACTTTGACAACCATTCCGAAGAGTATCTCGGCGAACTTATGTAGTTCATTTAATAAAGTAGTAAAAAAAAGAGTAGGAAGAAAATAATTACATTTTCTTCCTACTCAATTGTTTTTTATCGACACAGTCGATAAATGTGTCATTATTGTTTAATCATACTCTCGATTTCCTTGGTACGAGCATCGTTAGCACCGTAAAGCACATAATAGCACTGATAGAGAGGATAGCTCCAATTGGCCTTGTCGCGATTAGGATCGAGCTGCTTGGCTTTCTCCAAATAGGGAAGGCTCTCTTGGTAGAGCGCTTTTTGGGCCTTGATGTCATTATTGATGGCACCGGCTTTGGAGTTAATGCAGTAGCCTAAATAAGTGTAGAGGATGGGCTCGTCGTTTTTGATTTCGATTGCTTTCTTGTAAGAGGACACCGCATCGTCCCACTTCGAGGTGTTCATCTCGTTTTGGCCTTTCAGTGCCCAAGCAGTGTAATTCTTCGGGTCTGCAGATAACTTGTCGGATATAAGCGAGTTGGCTGCGTCGAGCATTTTCAAGGATGCATAGAGGCTGGCAAGCTGTCCAAAGATTTGATCATTGGTCTTGTCTTTGGTATAAATGTCTTTCAGTTTGTCGGCATATTTTACGGAGTCTTCCTTGGTCTTGAGCTGTTGCTGAGCAATGTATAGCTTGAGATTGAGGGCTTCTTTGTATACTGCCGTGTCTTGCAGAGCAATGTCTACATATTGGTCGGCCAGTTCGAATTTATTGTTTTGATAGGCGAAGACGGAAGCCACACGTGCCACTTCACCGAGATATTGATCGGGATTCTTAGTCTTGTCGAGGTCTTTCATCAGTGTCGAGCTGGCACTTTCGACATACATTCCGTAATTCCGTAATGCTCCGACCTTATCTTCTTTCTGTGCAGCAGCTTGCCCTGCATTGATTAAATGGACGCGGATTGCGTTGAGGCGTGCCTGGTTGGCAGAATGGAATTTGGGCTTCACGGCACCTTTCTCGTTCGGCATCTGATCGTATTTATCGCATTCAATACCTGCTTTGAGTGCATCGTAAACAGCACTATACATACCAAGGGTGTCATAGGGTTCGACCTTTCCTTGATTGAACTGTGTAGCCATTTGGTTAGCATTGAGTACGGCCTGCTCTTTGCTTACCTTAGCCATAGCCAAATCCACAAGTTTGTTGTAGGCTTTGGCCTTTTCAGCAGCTGTTGTGAGCTGTGCGAGATTAGACTTCAATAGGCTTTCGGCCTCGGTATAGGTCTTGGCTTTAAGGATGGCTTTGAGGGCGTCGCTATCGCCTGCAAACGCCGCAGATGATGCAAAGATCAGCAATGCGGCAATCATTAATTTTTTCATAAACGTATTGTTAAAAAGTTATTGATTATACTGTTCTGTTTCGGTGTCGTCGGTTGAAAGATCAGTGTCTGTGACCTCGGTCGCGGCGATATTGTCGTGGCGGATGCTCTCAGATTTCTGTGCCCACTGAGCACGACTTTCTTCTTCGACGGTAGCTTCAAGTTCGGAGCTCATTACTTTGCAAACGCTGGCGATGACATCGTTTTTCTTGGCGAGATTGATAAGTCGCACACCTTGGGTGGCGCGGCCCATTACCCGAACATCGGCCACAGCGAGGCGAATCACGATTCCACTTTTATTGATAATCATCAGATCGTTGTCGTCTGTCACATTCTTGATAGAAACCAGTCGGCCTGTCTTTTCGGTGATGCTCAATGTTTTGACACCTTTCCCGCCACGATTGGTCTTGCGGTAATCTTCCACGTCAGAGCGTTTGCCATAGCCTTCCTCACTGACTACCATCACGGTTTCATTTTCAGCATCATTGACTACAATCATTCCCACGACAGCATCATCGCCTCCGTCTAACCGCATTCCGCGTACACCCGTGGCAGTTCGACCCATTGTTCGGATAGTCTTCTCATCGAAACGAACGGCTCGCCCATTGCGATTAGCCATAATAATCTCATTCTTCCCATTGGTCAGCCGCACGTCGATAACTTCATCGTTGTCTGTTATATTGATAGCAATCACACCGTTGGTACGCGGACGAGAATAAGCTTCGAGACAGGTTTTCTTCACGACACCGTTCTTTGTTGCAAAAACAACGTAGTGGCTATTTATAAAGGTTTGATCATTGAGTCCTTGACCTTTCAGGCGTAAAAATGCGTTGACGGCATCATCCGGATCAATGTTGAGCAGATTCTGAATGGCACGACCCTTTGAGATCTTATCACCTTCGGGAATCTCGTAGCACTTCAACCAATAGCAGCGACCTTTCTTTGTGAAGAACAGCATCGTCTGATGCATCGTTGCGGGATAGATATACTCTGTGAAATCTTTATCGCGGGTATTGGCTCCTTTGCTTCCAACACCTCCGCGAGCTTGCTCTCTGAATTCGCTCAGCTGCGTACGTTTGATGTAGCCCAAATGACTGACCGTAATCACGACAGGATCGTTGGGATAAAAATCCTCGGCATTGAACTCGTGTTCATCAGGAATGATTTCCGTACGGCGCACATCGCCATATTTATCTTTCACCTCATTGAGTTCATCCTTCATCACCTTCTTGCAAAGTTCAGGATCGTCGAGTATCGATTGTAGGTAAGCAATCTGCTTTTCCAATTCCTCATATTCGGCGTGTAGCTGATCCATACGTAATCCCGTGAGCTGCGAAAGGCGCATATCCACGATAGCTTTTGATTGCAGTTCATCCAATTCAAAGCGTTGTTCCAGATTGCGTTGTGCATCGGCAGGAGTCTTGCTTGCACGAATGATACGTACCACCTCATCGATATTGTCACACGCAATGATCAATCCTTCGAGGATGTGTGCACGCTCCTGTGCTTTCTTCAATTCATATTTCGTGCGTCGGATAGTTACGTCGTGGCGATGTTCTACGAAATATTTCACACATTCTTTCAACGAGAGAATACGCGGGCGACCTTTCACCAGTGCAATATTGTTGACCGAGAACGAGCTTTGCAGAGCCGTCATCTTAAACAGTTTGTTCAAAATGACGTTGGCATTGGCATCGCGCTTCACATCGATCACAATGCGCATACCCTGTCTTCCCGACTCGTCGTTAGCATTGGAAATACCCTCTAACTTACCCTCTTTCACCAAATCGGCAATATATTCGATCAGTTGTGCTTTGTTGACACCGTAAGGAATCTCGGTAATAACGATTTTATCGTGACTCTCATCGCTCTCAATTTCAGCTTTGGCCCGAATGACGATGCGGCCCCGCCCCGTCTCGTAAGCATCCTTTACCCCCTGTAAGCCATAGATATACGCTCCCGTAGGAAAATCCGGAGCCTTGATATATTGCATCAATCCATCGGTATCGATTTCAGGATTGTCGATGTAAGCACAACAACCGTCGATGACTTCACCCAGATTGTGCGTTGGCATATTAGTTGCCATACCCACGGCAATTCCGTTTCCACCGTTGACAAGCAGGTTCGGAATTTTGGTCGGCATTACGGTAGGTTCCTGCAAAGAGTCGTCGAAGTTACTTGTCATATCGACGGTATCTTTTTCCAAGTCGTCCATAATATGCTCGCCCATCTTCGAGAGTCGGCATTCCGTATAACGCATTGCAGCGGCCGAATCGCCGTCTACACTTCCGAAGTTACCCTGACCATCTACCAAGGTATAACGCATATTCCAATCCTGAGCCAGACGTACCAACGCGCCATACACTGAGGAGTCGCCGTGCGGGTGGTATTTACCCAACACTTCGCCCACGACGCGAGCACATTTCTTGTACGGTTTGTCACTGGTATTACCAATGCCGAGCATTCCGTAGAGAATGCGTCGGTGCACCGGTTTGAATCCGTCACGTACATCAGGAAGAGCCCGGGCAACAATGACCGACATCGAATAGTCGATATAAGAAGACTTCATCTCCTCTTCGATATTGATCTTCATAATTCGGTCCTGATCAATTGTCTGATTTTCGTCCATTTATTTATCTATATGTTTTTGAATGAATATTCACGAGAAAGGCGTTTATTTGCGCTCTAAGCGTTTCGGCCTATTCTTTACACGGTGCTAAATTACAAAAAAGATATGACACTAAGAAACTTTTAGTGCGAAAATCTCGTGTCAGAGAATAAGAAGAGAACATACAAGGAAGAATCTGATTCTTCGGTTTCAGTCTCGATTCTGAACGGAAGGAGGGAAACCGCTGTTCGAGCTTTCTCATTTTTCGATCGGGAGATTCCTGAAACAATATCTTACGGCAACGAAATAAAGAGTCTGTGAAGACGTTGTCGAACACTGTTCTATAGCCTGTCTGCAACGGATTTTCACGCAATAAAAAGTTGCCAAAATATTCTCTGTTTGAAAATGCCAGGACATTTCATTTAAGTCGATAGTACTTTTCATTTAAAACGATAGTACTTTTCATTGAAAAAGTCCGTACTTTTTCTTCAAAGACTGTAATGCCTTTTATTGGTAGGTATAGTTCTTTTGTTGAAAGCGGCATTATCTTTCCAATAAAAAGGTCCGAGCTTTTCACAAAAAAATATACCTTTTCAGCAAATATGCTCTGCTCTTTACCGAAAATGATGGTATCTTTTATCGAATATGATGGCACGTTTTTCTTGGACTCGTTGTTTCTGTCCAGTTCAGGGCTGCGAATATTGAGAAATGATTTTGGGTTGGGCGTATCATTTCTCGGAAGAATGTATATCTTAACAATTGTAAGGAATGGACCGATTCTCACAGAATCTCATCCATACAAATATCATGTTGGTCTGTGGGGACTGCTTCGATTTTCTGAAAATCGAAACACATTCCGAGTTTATAGACCGTGGGCATCTGCCGGAGCAGGCGGTCGTAATAGCCTTTTCCGCGTCCTAAGCGGTTGCCCGAAGCATCGAAGCCAACGCCGGGCACAATGATCAAATCTATCTGCCGGTATGCTGTAAAGGGTTCACCGATGGGTTCTAAAATGTGGAAGTTGCCTTCGCGAAGATCTTGCGGACCGCGATAATGACGCACTTCCAGATTCTCGTCGTCGATAACGACGGGCAGCAGAATTTGTTTGCCGGCAGCTACGAGTCGGTCGATTATAGTGTGCGTGTTGACTTCATCGGGCAGCGAATAATAGAGTAGGACGGTGTTGGCGGCCCTCAAGCGCGGATGGGCCAACAGGCGTGCCGTGATTGTTTGCGACAGTTCGTCGAGCTGAGCACGGCTGAATTGGCGCTTACGGTCTTTAATTTCTTGTCTGAGTTGCGACTTAAGCATTGACTATGAATTGAGGACCCAGATGCAGCGAGCTGTAATCGTAGGGTAGGGCGGCGTGGGCCGTTTTTCGATTCTTTGGTTTGTCTGATTTTGGCTCGGGGCGTTTGGGAAAGGCCTCTTTACGTTTGAATACGTCCAAAGCGGCTTTCACGGTCGGGTCGTCTTGGTTGATGTATTGGTGCCAAGCACTTTCGTCGAGCATATTGTAAATGATTCGGCTGTTGAGATAACGCTCCAGTAGCTTGTGAGATTTTTGTATCAACAGGTTGCGGCGCTGCAATCCGTGCTTGTCGGCATAAGTGGCGAATTTGTCGACGATGTTTTGCCGGTCGAGATAGTCTGCCAAGGCCATCATCGTTTTGAAGTCATTGAGCTTGAGTCGGTTGTCATCCGTGTAAGTGAAGGCAAATTGAAGGATGAGACCGCTTATACTTGCTTGTTTGAAATAAGATGTCATTCCGAGCGTGTCTTCGGGTATGAAGATGTCGGGTGTGATGCCGCCGCCGCCGTAAACTACACGCCCTATACTGGTGTGATAGGCTGGACCGGTGTGCTTGATGCTATCTTGATTGAAGAATTCGCCGTGTTGGTAACGTGCGATGAGGTCTTGCTCATAATCCTTGTTGTCGCCGTTGACATAAGGCTTTTGTATGCATCGGCCCGATGGCGTGTAATAACGGGCGATGGTCAGGCGAATCATACTGCCGTCTGAGAAAGCGATCTGCTGTTGAACAAGTCCCTTGCCAAACGAGCGCCGACCGATAATGGTAGCTCGGTCGTTGTCTTGCATTGCACCGGCAAATATCTCTGACGCGGAAGCCGCTCCCTCATTGATGAGTACGACGAGCGGAATTTTCTGGTAACTGCCGTGTCCGTCGCTTTTGTATTCTTGTCTGGGCGACTTCCGGCCTTGCGTATAGACGATGAGTTTGTTCTTGGGCAAAAACTCGTTTGCCATCTGAACGGCTGACTGCAAATAGCCGCCGGTATTGTCGCGCAGGTCTATCACAAGATTGCTGAAACCTTGTTGAGAGAGCGTTGCTAGGGCAATGAGTAGTTCGGTATAGGTGGTCTCGCCGAAACTTTTGATGCGGATATAGCCTGTGGTGGCATCGAGCATATAGACGGCAGAGATGCTTTTCTGCGGAATCTCGCCTCGGGTAACGGTGAAATTAAGTACTTTCGACTGGCCGTAGCGAATGATTCCGATTTTCACTTTGGTGTCTTTCGGTCCTTTCAAACGGTGCATTGCTTCTTCATTGGTCACGACTTTTCCTACGAACGGCTTGCCGTCGATGGCTACAATCTTATCGCCGGCCAGAATCCCGGCCCTTTCGGCCGGTCCGTTTTTGATAACGTTCTGCACGTGAATGGTATCTTGGCGGATATTGAATTCGATTCCGACGCCTGAAAACGAGCCTCTCAGATCATCATTAGCCGCCTGCACGTTCTTGGCATTGATATAAACGGAGTGCGGATCGAGCTCAGCCAGAATTTGGGGAATGGCTTTGTCTACCAGCGAATCGATGTCGACATTGTCTACATATTGGTCATCGATGATGTGAAGGAGATTATTCAGCCGGTTGCTTCCGGTACTGATGATATTTAATCGATTGCCCGAGAAGTGATTGGCATAGAATGTTCCGATCACGATTCCGATGACGACGCAGAGCGCCATCAGCAAAGGCATATAGCGATTTGATTTATTTTGATTCA
The DNA here is from genome assembly GCF_963541955.1 of Hoylesella pleuritidis. NCBI lineage: Bacteria > Pseudomonadati > Bacteroidota > Bacteroidia > Bacteroidales > Prevotellaceae > Hoylesella > Hoylesella pleuritidis. Next base: position 36,338 of record NZ_CAUTUT010000003.1, read on the forward strand.
TTCCTCATCAGGATTTAAGTATATCACTTCGATTCCCGCCCGTCGCAGTAGGTTGGGGCCGTCTTCTAATCTGTATTTTTCGGCATAGACCACACGTTTGATTCCGGATTGGATGATCAGTTTAGCACATTCTATACAGGGCGCAGCCGTGACGTAAAGGGTGCTTCCATCGCTGTTGTTCGAGCTGCGGGCGAGTTTGGTAATGGCATTGGCCTCGGCGTGTAAAACGTAAGGTTTGGTGGCATTTGTCTCGTCTTCGCACTCATTCTCGAATCCACTTGGCGTGCCGTTGAATCCATCGCTGATAATCATTTTGTCTTTGACGACTAATGCTCCGACCTGGCGGCGTTTGCAATAGCTGTTCTCCGCCCAGATTCTTGCCATCCGAAGGTAACGCAGATCTAAGTTTCTTTGCTTTTTATTCGATTTCATCCGCTTTGTCCTTAGCTTATTTCCTATTTAGAAGTATCATTGAACTTTTATCCCATTACGTTCAAGTAGGGCGTCGATAGTGGGTTCTCCGCCTCGGAAACGTTTGTAAAGCGTCATCGGATGTTCGGTTCCACCCCTTGAAAGGATGTTGTCGCGGAAACTTTGAGCTGTTGCCCGATCGAATATTCCGTGCTTTTTAAACACACTGAAAGCGTCGGCATCTAATACTTCTGCCCACTTATAGCTGTAATATCCGGCTGCATATCCGCCTGACATTATGTGTGAGAACTGTGCTGTCATACACGTATCCGACCTCTGTGGGCTGATCATTGCTTGTTCCCAGGCCTTTTTCTCAAATGGGATAATGTCTGCCGTGAAAGCGTCGCGTTGTGTGTAATAAGCCATATCGAGCAAACCGAAACTCACTTGACGCAAACATCCCGTAGCCGTCATAAAGTTACGGCTTTGCACAATGCGGTCGATCAGATCGTTGGGGATGGCTTCGCCTGTTTGATAATGAAATGCGAAAGTACGCAGAAAGTCTTTTTCCACCGCAAAGTTTTCCATAAACTGCGAGGGTAGCTCAACGAAATCCCACCACACGTTGGTACCACTGAGACTCTCAAAGCGGGTGTTTGCAAACATTCCGTGTAGTGAATGGCCGAACTCGTGCAGAAAAGTCTCTACCTCGCCGAGTGTTAGCAGTGCTGGTTTTTCAGTTGTCGGCTTAGTCAGATTCATCACAACGCTGACGTGCGGACGTACATTGACACCCTTGTGATCAATCCATTGTCCTTGAAACTCGGTCATCCACGCACCTCCTTGTTTACCTTTCCGTGGATGGAAGTCTGCATAAAACACCGCGAGGAATGCACCGTCAGCATCGAAAACTTCATAAGCTTTTACATCGGGATGGTAAACGGGGATATCTTTGGTCTCCTTGAATGTGATGCCATAGAGTTTATTGGCCAGACCGAACACACCTTTGATGACGTTGGAAAGTTCGAAATAGGGGCGCAACATCTCGGCATCGAGATTATATTTGCGCAGTTTTAGCTTGTGGCTGTAATAGGCCATATCCCATTCTTGCAGTTCGAAATCATCGCCTTCGAGCTCACGAGCCAATCGGATGAGCTCTTCACGCTCTTCGATGGCAGTGGGTTTGTAAGCTGTGATGAGATCGTCAAGCAGTTGATAAACATTCTTTATGTTGCTTGCCATCCGATGCTTGAGTACATAGTCGGCATAAGTTTCATAACCGAGAAGTTGTGCCAATTCGCGGCGAAGATTGATCAGATGTTTGCAGATATCTAAATTGTTTTCACTGTTGTCGTGAATACACTCGGTGTTTCGTGCCATATAGAGTTGCTCGCGCAACTCGCGGCGGGTAGAATAGGTCATAAACGGTAAATAGCTGGGATAATCCAGCGTAACGATCCAGCCTTCTTTATTTTGTTCCTGAGCAGTTAAAGCAGCTGCTTCGCGTGCAGTTTCAGGCAGACCGTCTAAATCGTGCTCATCAGTGAGATGTAGCGTAAAAGCTTTGTTTTCTTTCAACAGGTTTTGAGAAAACTGTAAAGAGAGGATGCCCGCTTCTTCGGTGAGTTGTCGTAAACGCTCTTTGCCGGCATCATCAAGTAAAGCTCCGCTGCGAACAAAACCATCGTAACTCGTTTCCAATAACATTTGTTCCTCTGGATTAAGATCGCGGTGGTGTTCGTAAACGTATTTGACGCGCTCGAAAAGGCGCTTGTTCAGTCGTACGTCATTAGCGTGCTTGGTGAGAATCGGACTCATCTTCTGGGCCAATGCATCGAGTTCATCGCTGGTCTCGGCACTGAGCATACACGAAAACACGTTTGATACACGATCTAACAGGTCGTAATAATGTTCTCCCTTATCAGTATCTACACGTGCAATCGTATTTTCAAACGTTGGTTCCGCGGGATCATTGATAATTTTATCGGTCGCTTCATCATCGCGTTTGATACCTTCCATAAAGGCTTCTTCATAGTCTTTAACTTGGATTCGACCGAAAGGCACTGTGTCGTGCGGTGTTCCGTAAGGTTCAAAAAATGGGTTTGTGCGTTTACTTTTCTCTACTTTTATTTCATCCATACTAATCGCTCGTCTTTAAACAAGTGCAAAGTTAGCAAAAATCTCAATCACAATTTGTGATTGTCAGATATTTAACGAATATTAGATGAGGTTGTTTTCTCTTTCGTAAGGCTAATGTTCTGAGGTCCCGCTTCCTTATTTCTTTTTTCTTTTGTCATTGCAAGTTATACGTATGAATACTGGTATCTTGTGCAGATGACAGATAGTTGATATTCTTCCAGCACATTTGAAGCAGTGCAAAGACTGTAATCAGAATCCATAATGCGCTTCGCAGCCGGTGTGTGTGCGTTTGTTGGTAGTGGATATAGACCAGATAGGCAAGCCAGGCGATGGTTTCTCAAGTCTCCTTGGGGTGCCCAACTCCAATAATGTCCCCACGTTTCTTTTATCCAAAATGCACCTGTCAGTGTTTTGAAAGTAAGAAAAGCCAGGCTCACATATGCAAGATTGTCGGTAATGGAACACTCGTTAGATATGGGGTAGCTTTTTTCACGAATAGTAAATAGACCGACATCACCGCGGCAGCACCCAAAAGGAGGACATAAGTATCATATAAACAACGACGTGGGAAGCGAACCACGGACTCTGTAATGCCGGCATCAACGTTTTAGAATGTATCTCGGGCTTAAAACAGGTTGACACAGATGAAGCTGGTAGTCAGTAGTGTTGAGAAGCTGAGTATCCGTTGATGGTGGCATCGACTGTAAACAATGATACTCGCCAACGGCAGAAATAACTTGTACCAACGCCACGTATCCTCTATTGTTCGCAGTGGGGGATGCTCTAAAATGATCCACATCAGAATAATATAAACTAAGAGTATCGTCGGGCCGAGTTTCGTTGTGACGAATGTTTGTGTATATTTCTTTTTCTACGCATCTATAGCGCTGGTCGTTCATAACCTCTTTCCCTTTGAAGAAGCAATGAAAGGCTATACTATTATTAGGTATGTGGCAGTCGTTGCACGCTGTGTATTATGAGCGTGTGATGAATGTCTTCACGCAGCATAGTAAGGTGATATAATATAGTCGGTTGATACAAGACTTGGGATCGTTCGTATGCAAGGTAGGTTTGCATCCGAAGAAGATATATAAAGAGTCTTTCAAAATGGACAATAATTCCTAAAAGGATGACTAAAGAGATCTTCTATTTGTAGATCAATGCACTTAAGAAGGTGATCTACTTGTCTTTGCACCATATAAACTTTGTCTGTATATTCATAGGCTTTTAGTTAAACGACGTCTCAAAGACAGGTCTTATTTTGATAATCTGTGTGAATATTTTAGAAATTATCATCATTTATGAGGGTGAATCTTATTATAATCAAGTACAGACAGTTAGTGTTAATGAAGGGATTAAATAAAAATGATCCTTTCAAAATTCTTACATACAATTTTGAAGAGTAAAGAGAATTTTTCTGCCCGTATATGGTTGAGAATCAAAGGGATTCAAATCACTAAACGATTAATGCTTATTTGTAAGACAATTAACTGTCGATTGCACGCTATTTCACAGTTTTTTGTAACGCAATCTACGGCTTTTTATAATGTTATATTTTATGTTAGTATCAGAATTGCCACCAATGTCTTCTTTTAGGTAACTTTTCTATTTGCTCTGTTTTTAGATAAGCTTCTTGTAATAAGTTTTGAACAGTTTTGTGCTCTGTGATCATACGATATATCATTCCCCAATCCAACAAACCTCCGATATTTCGGTCATCAATGAAGATATCTGCCTTTATCTTTCGGGAAAAATGATTGTTATTGTCAATTCTCTCTTCGGGATAATCGCGATTGACAGCATAGAATTCTACACCTCGTGCTCGACACCAATTCACAGCATCTTCTAATAGTTGTCCTTCACGCACACTCCACAGAATTAATTTATGATGTGCTTGAGTCAACATTTTCAATGTATCTGTAGCAAATGGTATTTCTTCACCGATTTCTGGATACTTGTGTTCGACGATTGTACCGTCGAAGTCTACTGCAATGGTCATTTTATTTAATTTGCAAGTATTGAGATACTTCTGTCAAGCACATTTAGCGCTTGATAGAAGTATCGTTTTTATCTCCGTAATAACTGTTGCGGTTATTACCATATGATCCATATCCATAGGAACCGTGACTTCCATATCTTCCATAATGTCCATAGCGGCCATATTTTCCGTAATTACCATAGCCGTAATAATAGCGGTTTTTCTTTTTGGACATATCGATTCCGTTGATAACGACACACATCTTAGGTAGTTTCTTTTCTTCATTCAGCTCATTAACCAAATCGAAACTTTCTTTCGATGTATAGTCGGCACGGCAGAGGTATACGGTCGCATCGGCTACGCGTCCAATTTGCAAGGTATCCGTAACGAGTCCTACCGGCGCTGTATCTATGATGATATAGTCGTAAGCTTCTTTGAGAAAATCAATAATCTGATCCAAAGACTTGCGGGCTACAAGTTCTGCCGGATTCGGAGGGATGGTTCCTGCCATTAGTAAGTCTAAGTTATTATTGATTCCCGAGGGAAGAATCTGTGTCTTCACATCGGCCATTGTCAGATTTTCTCGCGTGAGCAATGACGTGATACCACGCTGGCGGTCATTGATTTCAAATAATTCTGCAAGTCTTGGTTTACGAATATCTAATCCAACAAGGACAACTTTTTTGCCCAGTAGTGCAAAACTGATGGAAAGATTGGCAGCGTTGAATGTTTTTCCTTCTCCGGAAGTCGTTGATGTGAACATAATAACTTTCTCATTTTCTTTGAGAATAAATTGTAGATTAGTACGCATCGAACGGAAAATTTCCTCCATCTGATTATTTTGATTTTCGTGTACTACGATGCTGGCTTTAGTCTTAGCCGTATCACTGGCTACTGCAACGTCAGCCAGAATGGGAAGTCGTGTCAGGCTTACAACATCGCTATGACTTTCAATTTTATAATGGAAGAATCTGATGACTATTAATATCAAGGCGGGAATAGCGATTCCCAGTCCAAGGGCAATGAGTATTATTAGCATACTTTGTGGACTGACTTTGCCTGTAAATTGCGGTTCGTCAATCAATCTTCCTTTATCTGCCGTTGCTGCTAATGAGATAGAGTTTTCCTCTCTTTTTTGGAGAAGCATCAGGTATAATCCCGATTTTACATCCTGCTGACGACCGATCTGTGTAAGAATACGTTCTTGTTCCGGTGTTTGTGAAACTCGTCCGGAATATTTATTGAATTGTGCTGCGACGTTGTTTCTTTGGATTTCCATATTACGCCGAGCCTGATTCATTGCTCGTCTGATACTTGCAGAAAGATCGTCGAGTTGTGATGTAAGTGGCTGTACGGCAGGACTCGACTCGGAAGCACTTCTTAGAAGATGTTTTCGTTCAAGTACAATATCATTATATTTGCTGATGAGTTGGGTTGCAGATGCATCTGTCAATCCAACATTTGACGGAAGTGTTTGATATTTGTTGTCGGGTTGATTCATATAATTGTTGATGCTGTTTAATAAAGAAACTTGCATATTAGCATCAGCAAGCTGCTGGTCAAGCTGACTTTGATTTGCAATAGCTTGTCCGGCATTTTCTTTAAGTTCCGTTATATGATGTGCCCTTTTATAACTTTCAAGTTGTCCCTCAGTATTTCCTAATTCTGCATTGATTTTCTCGAGTCGTCCATTGATAAATTCTTCCGTTCTTCTGGCTACCTCATTTTTATCTTCATTAGCTTGACTGTTGTAACAGATAACCAATTGTTTTAGATAGTCGATGGCACGCTGGGGAAGTGGATCTGTTAAAGTCAATTGAGCAATACTCGAAGTTTTTTGAGGGAGATTTACAGAGAGTGCGCCAATATATTTGTATGCTGTACTACTCGGAGACGAAATGGTTACATCAAGAGAACTTCCTATGGGAAGAGGAGTATGCGTATTGTTATTAAAACTGAGGATGCCTGAACGAAGTCCGATTGTTGCAGGCAATTGTGTGAGAGTCTTGTTAATAGCCAATGGAGTAGAATAGTTTCCCTCTTGATAGTATGTTCCTGTTATATGATATCCATTCGATGTATGTGTGATGTGTAATTCTATCGGCCTGTTTATTCTTTCAAGATGAGCAGGATCTATATCTACATTTATAGGATTGTCTTTATAGATTGGCGTATCTTTTACTCTTCCTTCTCCTTTATATGTAACATATAATCTAAGATCTCTGACTGCTTGTGTGGCAATAGAGTGTGATTTCAATATCTCCATCTCATTTTCAAGACCATTGGAGTTGGATATTGTTCCCAAGGTCGTCATTCCTTGGATTCCATAACGATTATAGCGAGAATTGTTGTTTCCGTCATCTTTAATCAGAAGTTTAGCAGTTGCTTGGTATATCGGTACCGTATATCGCAGATACACAGCAGCAAGTCCTAAACAAGCGATAAGTGATAATATAAACCACTTCCAATTAAGGATTAATGTTGTATAAATTGTTTGGAAGTCAAAAGGAAATTTTTCTTCTTTCTTACCCTCTAATTCCAATTTTGTATTCTCTTCCATTGTTACTTTTTATATATTTATTATTATTTATTGTATGTAAATAGTAGTGGATTAAGATTCCGCTATGTTCATCAGATATTGACCATAATTGTTTTTCAGCATTGGTTTTGCTAATTCTCTGACCTGTCCCTTTGTTATCCAACCGTTATCAAGAGCAATTTCTTCAAGACAAGCAATCTTTAATCCTTGTCTTTTTTCAATTACCTCTATAAAAGTACTAGCTTCACTCAGACTGTCGTGCGTTCCTGTATCTAACCAGGCAAAACCACGTTGTAGTGTCTGTATCATCAATTGTCGACGATTCAGAAACTCTTGGTTGACCGTCGTAATTTCAAGTTCACCTCTTGAACTGGGGTTGATTTGCTTAGCAATTGCTACAACATCATTCGGGTAAAAGTATAATCCTACCACAGCGTAATTACTTTTAGGTAATGCTGGTTTCTCTTCAATACTGATACAGTTGCCGTTTTTATCGAACTCTGCCACACCATATCTCTCCGGATCATTGACATAGTATCCGAATATTGTGGCCTTTTTTTTCTGTTCCGCCTCTTCTACACTGTGTTTTAACATTTGTGTAAAACCGGCACCATAAAAGATATTGTCACCTAAAATAAGACATACGCTGTCATTTCCTATAAATTCTTCGCCGATGATAAAGGCTTGTGCTAAGCCATCTGGTGATGGCTGTTCTGCATATTGAAACCGTACACCTAAATCTTCACCATTACCTAATAGCTTACGGAATCCGGGAAGATCAAAAGGAGTAGAAATGATAAGAATATCCCGGATACCCGCAAGCATAAGGACCGAAATGGGATAATATATCATCGGTTTATCAAAAATTGGTATCAACTGTTTGCTGATGCCTTTTGTAATAGGATAGAGGCGAGTACCAGAGCCTCCGGCTAAAACAATACCTTTCATTATCAGTAAAATATGGATTAAATACTGAGTTCTCTATTTCTGTGCAAAATTAGTAAAAAAAAGATAAAGTCAAAACAAATTGCGAGAATTTATGTGGAAAAGTATTCTTTTATTTATAATTTAAGGTGGAGATTTTTTTAGAATCTTTCTCAATAAAATGCGAAGAAGGAAAGATCTCGTTGATTTTCCTTCTTCTCGTTAATTTAGTTTTTTACTTGATATAAATATCGTTTGATGCTCTTTTTAGGCGTCTTTTCAAACTCCTCTTCGTGCAGGTAGATGGCCGAGAGTTTACTATAAGCAGGTAGCACAGCGTTGATGGCTTGGCGATTTTGCTCCATAATATTGACCAGATCTTCGTTGGAAAAGCCCATTAATTTGGCTTCTTCGAAGTCGGGATAAACCAGGCCGATGAGTTTTTCGCCGCTTTGGATTACCACGCTCTCAGTAACCATTGCCATCGAATTGAGTTTATCTTCTATCTCTTCGGGATAAATATTCTGTCCGCTGGCGCCGAGCAGCATATTTTTGGAACGTCCTTTAATGAAAATGTTACCGTCGGCATCCATTGTACCGAGGTCGCCCGTGTGATACCAACCGTCTTTATCGATAGTGGATTGAGTGGCCTCCTCATCTTTGTAATAGCCAAGCATCACGTTCAAACCGCGTGCTAGTATTTCGCCTGGTATATTGGCAGGATCGGCACTATCGATTTTCACTTCCATATGAACCACTGGTCGGCCGCACGAGGTAGGTACAAATGTTTGGTAATCGGCGTAAGCAATAATCGGCGCACACTCGGTGGCTCCGTAACCAACTGTAAAGGGGAAGTCGATTCGATGTAAAAAGGCTTCTACTTCGCGGTTAAATGCAGCACCTCCAATGATTACTTCGTAGAAGTGTCCGCCAAAAGCTTCAGATACTTGTTCGCAAATTTTCTGATTGACTTTCTTGTTAATGACCGGCATATTCAGCAAGAGACGCATCCGGTTGTTTTGAATCTTTGGGAAAACTTTTTTGCGGATAATTTTCTCAATGATGAGTGGAACGGCAATAATGATAGCCGGACGGATGTCGGCAAAGGCTTGTGCAATGATGGCCGGACTCGGGATGCGAGTGAGGTAGAAGATATGACATCCCGAAAGAAACTCGAAGATGAACTCGAAAGCCATTCCATACATATGTGCCATTGGTAAAATACTGATGATACTGTCGCCGGGATGAATCTTATTGCCGAGTACGTGGAGGGCAAAATCGAAATTGCTCCACAGTGCGCGATAAGGTATCATTACACCTTTGGAAAAGCCCGTGGTACCACTGGTGTAATTGATCATTGCCAATTCATCAGCATTCCTGTCTACGTAATAATGTACGTGCTCCTTACGGAAATATTTGGGATATTTCTTTCCGAACATTTCATTGAGATGTTCGCGGGCAAAGGTTAGTTGATCCGTGCGTGAGATAACCAGTGAGTAATCGGGAATATAGATAATTCCTTCCAACCCCGGCATTTTGGTGCCGTCAATGGTCGTAGCTATAACATCTCCCACAAAGAGTAGTTTGGCCTCTGAATGATTGACGATGTTGTGCACTTGTTCAGCCGTAAATTCGTGTAGAATGGGGACGGTAATGGCCCCGTAAGTGAGTGTGGCGAGGAAAGCTACAGCCCAATTGGCGCTGTTCCGGCCACAGAGTGCGATTTTGTCTCCCCGTCTGATGCCGCTATTCTCAAACAGAATGTGGAGTTTCTCAATCTTACGGGCTACATCGTGATATTGCAGCGTTGCTCCTTTGTAGTCTGACAGTGCATCGCGCTCCCAATTATTAACAATGCTTTTCTCGATAATCTCATTGAAACTGGGTATTTGTTCCATATTATTTTCGGTTTAAGCGTTTTTGTATAAATATCTCTTGATGCTCTTCTTGGGCGTTTTCTCGAATTCCTCGGTACGCAAACGAATCGTCGATAACTTACAAAATGGAGGCAACTGCGCATTGAGCTCTTGCCTGTTTTGCTCCATAATCTTGTGGAGATCCTCCTCGGTGAGATCCAATGCGTGTGCTTCCTCATAATCAGGATAGACGAGTCCCACAATTTTCTCACCGTCCTGAATGACCAAACTCTCGTTGACCATCGTCATTGAATTGAGCAGATTCTCGATTTCCTCGGGATAAACATTCTGTCCATTCGAACCGAGCAGCATATTTTTGATACGTCCGTTAATGAATATATGTCCGTCGGCACTCATTGTACCAAGGTCGCCCGTATGAAACCAACCGTCTTCATCAAGTACTTTACGTGTGGCTTCTTCATTTTTATAATAACCCAGCATCACGTTAGGGCCTCGTGTAATGATTTCGCCGGGAATATTCTGTGGGTCAGGGCTTGCTACTTTCACTTCCATTCGTGTAGCTGCCGTGCCGCACGATCCTGGCACAAAGTCTTTCCAGTCGCTGAATGTAATCATCGGTGCCGTTTCTGTCGTGCCATAACCCACCGTAATTGGAAAATCGATGCTAACTAAAAATTCCTCAATCTCCTTATTCAGACTGGCACCGCCGACCACTACCTCATAAGCATTTCCGCCGAAAGCCTCTTTTACTGTTTCACAAATACGCTCTTTCACCTTTTTATTGATTACGGGCATATTCATCAGCAGTCGAACTTTGTTTGTCTGCACGATTGGGAAGACTTTCTTACGGATAATTTTTTCCACAATCAGCGGCACAGAGATAACAACAGCCGGTTTTATTTCGGCAATTGCTTCGGCAATGAGTGACGGACTTGGCAATCGAGTGAGGAAATAAATATGATTGCCAAAGCAAAATTCAAAAATAAATTCTACCAATTGTCCGTACATATGAGCCATTGGAAGAATACTCAAAACTTTACTGCCTCGCGTGAGGTGCGTACCGATTTTCTCATTGATAAAATCCATATTGCTCCACAGGGCTCGATAAGGCAGCATTACGCCTTTAGAAAATCCCGTTGTTCCGCTGGTGTAATTGATCATTGCCAATTCTTCCGCGTTATCTTGGTGATAACACACGTGTTCTTTGCGGAAAAACTTCGGATACTTATGTCCAAACATCTCATTAAGATGTTCACGAGCATAGGATAGTTTTTCCGTACGTGACTCAATCAGCGAGAAGTCGGGTAGAAAAATCACACCCTCTAAAGCTGACATTTGTGCTGCCTCGATTTGTGTTGCTACAACATCGCCTACCAACAGAAGCCGTGATTCCGAGTGATTGACAATATTATATATCTGTTCCGGTGTAAATTCGTGTTGAATTGGTACGACGACCGCTCCGTATGTAATCGTAGCCAGAAAAGTCACAGCCCAATGGGCGCTGTTTCGTCCGCAGATTGCGATTTTGTCGCCCTTCTCTACACCGCTACTCTCAAAAAGGATATGCAGTTTTTCGATTTTCCGCGCTACATCGTGATATTGCAGCGTGGCCCCCTTATAATCTGTCAGGGCATCAGAATCCCAATTGTCTATGATACTTCGTTCAACGAAAGAGTTAAAGCTGGGTATTGAATTCATTGCACAAATCTCAAAAATATGTGCAAAGATACGACCTTATTTGCACATCTCAAAATATTTTGTGCAGTTTTTGTGTTCAATCTTCTTAACTCTGAACGATACTTTTGAGATATTATGATTTATTCTGAAAAGGGGAATATTCCTGTGGACAAGATAGAGAATATCTCTTATCTATTATGTTATAAATGTTCTCTAAGAAAAATGTGATAATTATTCAGATATGGATTAAGGAAATGAATAAAAAATGACAGAAATAGCTGTTTGTTTGTATTAAAACTTTCTGCTTTTGACGCTATTTTAGTGGATCTGTTAATAAAGGGCGTCTATTTGTGTTAAATAAGAACTCGTATATCAGACGGTAAGAACTAAGGGAGTAGTGTGGCAGAGGTCCCATAGATTTCATCATCAAATATACGAATGGATTGCTGCAAGTATAGAACTTTTATTAGTAAATGTATAATTATTCAGAGAATAATCTGTAAATAAAGAATAGGAGAATCTTTACTGGCTTGCCGGGACAGAATGGTTGTGATGTTTCAACGTTATATTGAATAAAAGTGAGGCCTTATTCATACCGCATTGATTTTGCAGGATGAATGTGCGAAATCAAATAACTTGGGGCAACAAGAACAATGATGCTGATGAACAGCGTGACAGCATTCAGAAGTATGAATAAAGGAAAGTTGAATTCCACAGGCACTGTGCTGACATAATAGGTGGCAGGATCAAGTTTTACAAAGCCTGTTATTCGTTGGAGAAGAATCAATCCGAGGCCGATTAAATTACCGATAAGAAGACCTTTTCCGATTATAAATACCGCAAACCACAGGAAGGTGTGGCGGATTGTTCGATTACGTGTACCAAGTGCTTTGAGTACACCGATCATCGTAGTTCGTTCCAAAATAATGATGAGTAAGCCACTAATCATCGTGACACCAGCTACGGCAATCATCAAACCGAGAATGATCCAAACGTTGAGATCCAGCAGACCGAGCCAGTGGAATATCTGTGGATTGATGTCCATAATAGTCTGCGAGGAATAAGTTTCGCCATATTTATCTTCCGTTCGGTTGACTCTATCTACTAAGATTTTCTCTACATCGTTTACACGGTCGAAGTCTTTGACTGTAATTTCGGCACCAGATGCTTGGTCAGATTCCCAGCCATTGAGTTTGACGGTTGTGTACAGATCGGTATAACAGATCACTTTGTCGTATTGTGAAAGATTGGTCTGATAAATGCCCGAAATGGTAAATCGACGGGCTCGTACACCCTGATGGTCAATGAAATAAGCATAAATTTTCTGCCCGCATTTTAATCTGAGGCGATTGGCCATCGATTTTGAAATTAGTATTCGGTTTTGACTTGTTGTATCAGAGAATTGGGGGATGGTACCTGCAACCATATTCTGATGAATGAACGTTGTGTCAAATTCGGGTCCCATTCCTTTGAAAGCTACGCCAAGGAAATCGGAATCGGTTTTGAGAAGACCTTGTTTAATGGCAAAACGCTGTACATGTCTCACGCCGGGAGTCTTGCGGAGCACATTCAGCATAGAATCGTCCATACAAATGGGATATTGTTCGGAGGCTTGTAATGTCATAAAGTCGGCTACTTGAATATCGCTTCCAAATCCCACGACCTTATCTCGGATGGTGTGTTTGAATCCGAAAACAACACTTACAGATATTAACATTACAGCAAGGCCAATGGCTACCCCTGCGGTAGCTATGCGGATGGCAGGGCGCGACACCTTGCGGCGGTCGCCCTGCTCCTTATAAATACGGCGTGCTATGTAAAGTGGAAAATTCATTTATTTTTTATTTGTCCGACCCGGATAAGTCTCCAATGCGGCGCGAAGAATGACGAGCGCGCGTTCGAGATCTTCCTTTTTCAAAACATAAGCAATACGTACCTGATTGATACCTGCACCCGGGGTGGTATAAAATCCTGATGCTGGTGCCATCATCACGGTTTCTCCTTCGTAATTGAACTTCTCCAAACACCAGCGACAAAATTTCTCACTGTCATCCACAGGTAGTCGGGCTACGGTATAAAACGCACCCATCGGCATCGGAGAATAAACGCCGGGAATATCGTTCAGTCCATCGATAAGACATTTGCGGCGTTCTACATACTCGTCGTAAACGGCGCGATAGTATTCTTCTGGTGCATCTAATGAAGCTTCGGCTACAATCTGACCGAGTAAGGGGGGGGACAAACGCGCTTGGCAGAATTTCATCGCAGCATCACGTATCTCCTTGTTCTTTGTGATCAGTGCACCGATTCGAATTCCACACTCGGAATATCGTTTTGACACTGAGTCGATCAGTACAACATTGTTTTCGATACCATCTAAATGGCAGGCACTGATAAACGGTGAATCAATATATTTGTATTCGCGATAAACTTCGTCGGCAAACAAGAAAAGATCATATTTTTTTACCAAGTCGCGAATCTGATCCATCTCTCGTTGAGTATAAAGATAACCCGTAGGATTGTTCGGATTGCAGATCATAATAGCACGTGTGTGCGGATTAATTAGCTCCTCGAATTTCTCCACTCCCGGCAGTGCGAAACCATCTTCAATTGTTGTCGCAATCGTCCGAATTCGTACGCCGGTTGCCATTGAAAAAGCCATATAATTGGCATAAGTGGGTTCGGGGATAATGACTTCGTCACCTGGGTTTAGGCAAGACATAAATGCAAGATGCACGGCTTCAGAACCTCCGGTAGTCACAATAATATCATCGGCTTCGACATCGATCCGGTATTTTTGATAATACCCGACTAACTTCTGTCGGAAACTCAAATATCCCTGCGAAGGTGAATATTCGAGCACCTTTCGGTCGATCTTTTTTAATGCATCGAGCCCTATCTGCGGTGTTGGCAGGTCGGGCTGACCGATATTGAGATGATAAACTTTGATTCCCCGTTCTTTTGCGGCCACAGCCAACGGGGCTAATTTTCTGATAGGTGATTGGGGCATCTTCAGCCCACGGACAGAAATTTCAGGCATACTTGTATTGATTGATTATTAGTGCACAAAGATAATTAAATTTTTAAAGCTAAGTATACAAATAGGGAAATTTTAGATATTATAAATTTGTTTTCTTTCCGTGAGGCAAATTTGAATGCAAAGTTAAAGCCTTAAAGTTTAGTTGTTATACATTTTGTTCGTTTTTTCTATACATACTTCACGTGGACCTTGGATAAAGTATGAATAACCGAGATAGAGGTGTTATACACGCAGGATTGACATCTTTAAAGAGTGTATTTTATCTTGGACTGGATTTGAGAATAGTTAGGTAGTCTTTTTAATTGTCAGATAATAAAAATTAGGGAATAGATATTGGTACGTTTCATAAAAAATCGTTACCTTTGCGAGTGATTTTACAGTGTTGTTTATGACGTTGATCATCGTAACCATACTCTTTTTAGGCTATCTCCTGATTGCAACCGAGAGACTGACGAATGTCAATAAGGCAGCTGTAGCAGTGTTTGCAGGTACTGTCGGGTGGGTGTTGTATATCTGTTTCGGGGCGGATTTTGTAATGAGTCAACACTCGGCAGATTTTATGTCGTTTTTGGACGATGCCGTTCCTACAAGCACTTCGGTAAAGCATTATATTGCACAAAATATCTTTTTGAAGTATGTGGGTAAAGCCGCAGAAATTGTCTTGTTCCTGATTGCGACGATGACGATTGTAGAAATCCTTCATAATAACGGTTGTTTTGATTTTATTAATGCCGGTCTGCGTACTCGTAAGTGCTATAAGTTTTTATGGGTAATAGCTACTATTACCTTTATTTTATCAGCTAATCTTGACAATCTCACCACGACAGTGATGATGTTGACGATTATGCGTAGCATTGTCCCCAATAGAGGATTACGGTTGAAATATGGAAGTGCAATTGTGATTGCAGCCAATTGCGGAGGAGTCTTGACTGTTATCGGAGATCCCGAGGGACTGGTGCTTTGGAATATGGGGGCTGTCACGGCTACGAGTTATTCAGCTTCATTGGCTTTGCCGTGTCTGATTGCGTGGATTCTGCCCACGTGGTGGATTGGGCGGAGTTTGCCTGAACGGATGGAAGTAGACAGTGTCGTAATGCCGTATCGTGGTGACGATACGAATTTGAATGTTTGGCAGCGTCTATTGATGCTTGTTGTGGGCATCGGAGGGTTATGGTTTATTCCGACATTTCATAACATCACGAAGTTGAGTCCATTTTTAGGTGCATTGTGTGTGCTGTCTATTTTGTGGGTTGTCAATGAGATTTTCAATCGCAAGTTGATGAATGTAGATGTGATGATTCAGCGTCGTATTCCGCGTGTTTTACAGTATGGTGTTATCCAGATGATTCTGTTTGTGATGGGAATGATGCTTGCCATTGGTGTAGTAAAAGAGACCGGTGTTATCAGTGCATTTGCATCGTATATTGATCGGAATGTACACGATGTTTGGTTAATGGGTATCGGAACTGGCGTTATCAGTACCTTGCTTGACAATTTTGCTACGGCGATGAGTTCATTCTCTTTATATTCTGTCGCAGATGTTGCGAAACTGTCGGGTGATGTGGGGGGAGAGTATCTCCGGAATTTCGTTCAGAACGGGGCTTATTGGAAAATAATGGCTTATACATCAGTAATCGGTGGAAATATTTTAGTAGCAGGCTCGATGAGCGGATTAGCATTAATAAAAGCCGAACGGATTCATCTCGGTTGGTATTTTAAGAATGTTGGTTGGATGGCTATGGTCGGCGGATTCATCGGGTTAGGTGTGATGTGGCTGACAAGGATTGGGATATAGGATAAAAGGAATTATGAATATGACAAAGATTAAGACAATTGGTGTGTTGACTTCGGGTGGAGATGCTCCTGGAATGAATGCAGCGATACGTGCAGTGACCCGTGCGGGCATTTGCAATGGATTTAATATTAAAGGAATATATCGTGGTTATGACGGATTGATCAATGGAGAAATTGAAGATTTTACCACAGAGAATGTGAGCGGAATTATTATGTCGGGCGGCACGATTCTGAAAACGGCCCGTTCCGGGGAGTTTATGACACCTGAGGGAAGGGAAGAGGCGTATCGACAGATGATAGCCCACGGTATCGATGCTTTGGTAATCATTGGCGGAAACGGCTCTTTGTCGGGTGCGATGGAGTTTGCCAAAGAGCACGATATTTGTTGCATCGGTCTACCAGGAACGATTGATAATGACCTTTATGGCACAGATTCTACGATTGGGTATGATACAACGATGAACACGATTGTTGAGTGTGTCGATCGAATTCGAGATACGGCGCAAAGCCACGAACGTATTTTCTTTATAGAGGTGATGGGGCGCGATGCTGGATTTCTTGCACAAAACAGTGCCATTGCGAGTGGGGCCGAAGCCGCAATCATCCCCGAAGATTCTACTGATGTTGACCAGTTGGCTCGCTTTATGGAACGAGGTATCCGTAAGTCCAAAAAGAGTTGTATCGTAATTGTGTCAGAAAGTCCCAAGTGCGGTGCCCTTTATTATGCTGATCGTGTGCGTAAGGAGTTTCCGCAATATGATGTTCGAGTTTCTATTTTGGGTCACTTACAACGTGGTGGGCGCCCATCGGCCCACGATCGCATTCTTGCCAGTCGGACAGGTGTCGGTGCAATTGAAGCCATTATGCAAGGACAGCGCAACGTTATGATTGGTGTGAGAAACAACGAGATTGCTTATGTACCGCTCAGTGAGGCTATTCGGAGTGATAAACCATTTGATCGAAAATTGATTAAGGTACTCGATGAACTGAGTATATAACTAATATCTGTAAATATTGTAATAATTTCTGTTAATAAAAAGGATGAATCTCGCGACTATAAAGAGGTTTTCACTATATTTGCAGATGTGAAATCAGATCATAAAATTAAAATATAATTAGCTTATGTCACAAATAAATGGGCATATTTCTCAAATTATCGGTCCTGTGATCGATGTCTATTTCGACACAAAAGGGCAGGACCCTGAGAAGGTGCTTCCAAAAATTTATGAAGCTTTGACTGTTAAACGTCCTAATGGCAATGAACTGGTCATTGAGGTTCAGCAACATATTGGTGAAGATACCGTACGTTGTGTGGCGATGGATAATACTGACGGATTACAGCGAGGTTTGGAAGTTATTCCGACGGGAAGCCCTATTGTGATGCCGGCAGGCGAACAAATCAAGGGGCGAATGATGAATGTTGTTGGTCAGCCTATTGATGGAATGGATCCTCTGAATATGCAAGGTGCCTACCCGATTCATAGAGAAGCTCCGAAATTTGAAGACCTTTCGACTCATAAAGAAATGCTGGCTACCGGAATTAAAGTCATCGATCTATTGGAACCTTATATGAAAGGTGGTAAGATTGGGTTGTTCGGCGGTGCCGGAGTGGGAAAGACCGTACTCATTATGGAGCTAATCAACAATATCGCTAAAGGGCATAACGGCTATTCTGTCTTTGCCGGTGTGGGTGAGCGCACGCGTGAAGGTAACGACTTGATTCGCGATATGCTCGAATCTGGTGTTATCCGTTACGGTGAAAAATTCCGTCAAGCAATGGATGAGGGCAAGTGGGATCTCTCGCTGGTTGATCCCGAAGAATTGCAGAAATCGCAAGCAACGCTTGTTTACGGACAGATGAACGAACCGCCGGGTGCACGTGCTTCTGTAGCTCTGTCTGGGTTGACTGTGGCAGAAGAGTTTCGAGATCACGGAGGCAAAGATGGTGAAGCTGCTGATATTATGTTCTTTATCGACAATATCTTCCGCTTTACCCAAGCCGGGTCTGAGGTCTCTGCACTCTTAGGACGTATGCCTTCGGCCGTGGGATATCAGCCCACTTTGGCTTCTGAAATGGGGACAATGCAAGAGCGGATTACTTCTACTAAGAAGGGATCTATCACCTCGGTACAGGCTGTTTATGTACCGGCCGATGACCTAACCGACCCAGCACCTGCCACGACGTTTACTCACTTGGATGCTACAACGGAGTTAAGTCGCAAGATAACAGAGTTGGGTATCTATCCGGCCGTAGATCCGTTAGGTTCTACTTCGCGTATTCTCGACCCGCTGATTGTAGGTAAAGAACATTACGAGTGCGCTCAACGGGTGAAGCAGATACTCCAACACTACAAGGAGTTACAGGACATTATCGCTATTTTAGGTATGGATGAACTGTCAGACGAAGATAAACTGATTGTGAACCGGGCACGTCGTGTGCAGCGATTCCTCTCTCAACCGTTTGCCGTTGCGGAGCAGTTCACTGGTTTAAAAGGTGTGATGGTGCCCATCGAAGATACGATCAAGGGCTTCAATGCAATTCTCGACGGTGAGGTAGACGATCTACCCGAGCAGGCATTCCTCAATGTCGGAACTATTGAAGATGCTAAAGAGAAAGCTAAACGGCTTTTGGAGGCTGCTAAGAGATAATAGATTAATGCAGAATTTTACTGTATGTTGAGATTGAAGATTGTGTCTCCTGAAAGAGTGGAGTTTGATGGTGAGGTAGAGAGTGTGCTCGTTCCGGGAACACTTGGCAGCTTTGAGATCTTACAGGATCACGCACCTATCATCTCGTCTCTTGACAATGGCAAGGTGGAATACGCTGTGCAGGGGGTGAAACGGCAACAGATGATTAAGGGAGGCTTTGTTGAAGTCAAGAAAAACATAGTTTCTCTGTGTGTAGAATTATAGGATGTGATGGAACGACAACAGGTGAAAGCAATCGGTAATAAATATTATAAATACAGCCTTTGGATTATCGCAGGCCTCTCGGTCTTGCTTTTTTTTCTTACTTGTGTTTGTGACTGGTCTATGGAGATGGTTAATGGTATCGTTGTCAGTGTGGTGTTCAGTCTGCTTTCGAGTATTGTTTATATCTCTGTTTGGAAAGCATTGGCTGTTTCGTCTACAAAGAATCTCACTAAGTTTTACTTAGGGGCACCGATTGTTCGAATGTTGGCTGCAATGTTATTGATTATCAGTTATTTACTGATAGCCGTTAAACGATTTGCAATTGACGGCTTTTCATCATCCCATTTACTGTATTTCATCGCCCCATTTACCGCTTATTATTTTGCACTCTTGATATTTGACAGTATATTTTTCGTTTTCATAGAAAAGAACAAGAAATAAAATGAGTATAAACCAAGTCAAACGAATAAGCTATATCCTTGTAATGCTTTTTGTGCTGATGCCTGTTCGTTCAGCGGGCGAGACTAAGAAAGAGGGGCTTGATTTGCAAGGTATCTTGTTTGGGCATATTCAAGACTCGTATGATTGGCATATCACGACGATGAATGGGCACCCCATTTCGATACCATTGCCTGTGATTGTCAAGAGTTCTACGGGGTGGCATCTCTTTTTAAGCAATCGATTTGCTCATGAGGTTGATGCCACTGGCAGTCGTCCTGGCCCTTACAACCTCTACATTTCAGGAAGTGGAACTAATATAAATAAGGTATGTGAAAGAATTAACGGTCAGGAGGTACGACCTGTTGACATTTCTTTCACGAAGACAGTGGCCGTGCTTTTCATCAATTCGATTATTCTCGTCTTGTGTATTTTAATACCGGCACGTTGGTGTAAGCAACACAAACCCGACGATCCGGCACCCAAAGGATTTACCGGCTTGGTGCATATGTTCGTGATGAATATTTATGATGAAGTAATCAAACCGGCTCTCGGAGATGAAGCTGATAAGTACGCACCTTATCTGTTGACGTGCTTTTTCTTTATCTTTGTAGCTAATATAATGGGCGTTGTTCCTTTCCCACCAGGTGGAGGAAATTTGACCGGAAACATCACCTGCACACTGTTCTTGGCTCTGTGTACATTCATCGTAACGAATGTGACAGGAACTAAGGCCTATTGGAAAGAGATTTTTTGGCCCGAAGTACCAACGTGGTTGAAATGTCCGGTACCTTTGATGCCGGTTATTGAGTTCATCAGCATCTTTACAAAACCGTTTGCTTTGATGGTGCGATTATTTGCCAATATGATGGCAGGACACGCCATAGCCTTAGCTTTTGCGTGCATCATTTTTATAATGTTCGCCATTAATCCAGTGGCAGGAGGTTTGATGTCCATTATCAGTGTATTGATGAGCGTGTTTATGATGCTTCTTGAAGTTTTGGTTTGTTACATCCAGGCCTTGGTTTTCACGATGTTAAGTGCCGTGTTCATCTCATTGGCACACGTCCGTGAGCACGAACCGGAGGTCGTCAGTAAATAAAAAGATTATTAATAATTAAAATTTAAACACTATGTTATCATTATTATTGGCAGCAGATGCTGTTGCAAAGTTAGGCGCTGCTATCGGCGGAGGAATTGCAGCCGTAGGAGCAGGTATCGGAATTGGGCGTATTGGTGGCAATGCAATGGATGCAATGGCTCGCCAACCTGAGAAAATCGGCGATCTGAGATCGTCTATGATCATCGCAGCTGCATTGGTTGAGGGTGTCGCTTTCTTTGCTGCAATCATTGCATTGTTGGCTTTGTTCGTATAAATTCAACGTGTGTTATACTTGAAACAGAAGTAACTAACAGCTTATGTCATTAATAACACCGGATTTTGGACTATTGTTTTGGATGGCGATTGTCTTTATTGTCGTTCTCGGAATCTTGTGGAAGTGGGGTTTCCCCGCTATCATCAAGATGGTGAACGACCGCAAGGCATTCATAGACGATAGTCTCCATAAGGCCCACGAGGCTAATGAGAGGCTTGTCAATATCCAAAAGGAGGGCGAGGTAATCTTGCAAGAAGCTCGCGAAAAACAAGCCCAAATACTGAAAGAAGCTGCAGACAGTCGCATAGCCATTGTGGAACAGGCACAAGCAAAGGCACGCGATGAGGGGGAGCGACTGCTTTCCGAGGCTAAGACAGCTATCGAAGCAGAGAAGCAGAACGCTATTCGTGATATTCGTTCACAAGTGGCAGAGCTGTCCGTACAGATTGCCGAGAAAGTTCTCCGTGAGAAACTTTCTGGCGATGATAGGCAGATGGCTATGATTAATAAACTGTTGGATGAGGTTTCTGTTGATCAAAAGATGAATTGAAGCGTATGGATATAGGTGTAATATCAGTCAGATATGCCCGTGCTTTGCTGAAAGGTGCCATCGCAAAACGGATCGAAAGCAAGGTATATCAAGAGATGCAGATACTTCTGAACAGTTTTCTCACGATCTCCGAACTAAGATTTACGATAGATAATCCTATGCTCTCAAAGGACAAAAAACGAGATTTACTTGTGGCAGCGTGTGGTGAATCTATCTCGCCTATCACCCGTAAATTCTTGGATTTGGTTCTTCGAGAGGGCAGAGAGAAAGTTCTGCAATTCATTGCTGTATCCTACATTACGCTTTATAGAAGGCAGAAGAACATCACTAGTGGTAAACTTATTACCGCCACTGTTGTTACTCCAGCTATTGAGCAGAAGTTGCAACAGATGGTGAAGAATAGAACTCAGGGGGAGGTAGAGTTCAAAACAGAGGTTGATCCTGACCTAATCGGTGGGTTTGTCCTTGAATATGACACCTATCGAATGGATGCCAGCGTAAAGTCTAAGCTGAATACCATCCTCACTCAACTAAGAAAATAGATTTAAGAAAATAAAGAATAACGATCAATGTCAGATAAAATCAAACCAAGCGAAGTATCTGAAATTCTCTTGCAACAGCTACAAGACATCAGTGCAAGCGAGAAGTTCGATGAGGTGGGTACTGTTCTCACTATCGGTGATGGCGTTGCACGCATTTACGGTCTCCGTAATGCTGAGGCCAATGAGTTGTTGGAGTTCGAGAACGGAACGATGGCCATCGTGATGAATCTTGAAGAAGATAATGTCGGTTGTATTCTTCTCGGTCCGACTGCCGGTATCAAAGAAGGACAGACTGTCAAACGCACGCACCGCATCGCATCTATTCTTGTGAATGACAATATGTTGGGACGCGTTATCAATCCCCTTGGAGAAGCTATTGATGGTAATGGAGACATCGATTTGACCGGGGCATTTGAGATGCCACTTGACCGTAAAGCGCCAGGCGTTATCTATCGTCAACCGGTGAAAGAACCATTACAGACAGGCCTGAAAGCTGTCGATTCAATGATTCCTATCGGTAGAGGACAGCGTGAATTGATTATCGGCGATAGGCAAACGGGTAAAACGGCTATTGCCGTTGATGCCATCATTAATCAAAAAAGTTTCTATGAAGCCGGTCAACCGGTATATTGTATCTATGTAGCTATTGGTCAGAAAGCTTCTACTGTGGCTGCTTTGGTACAGACACTTAAAGAATATGGTGCGCTGCCTTACACGATAATCATCAGTGCTACGGCCGCAGATCCGGCTGCGATGCAATATTATGCACCATTTGCAGGCGCTGCTATCGGTGAGTATTTTCGTGATCGAGGCTACTCTGCACTTGTTGTTTATGACGATTTATCCAAACAAGCCGTTGCATATCGCGAGGTTTCACTAATTCTTAGGCGGCCTTCCGGACGCGAAGCTTATCCAGGTGATGTCTTCTATCTACACAGTCGACTACTCGAACGGGCTGCAAAGATCAACGAACAGCAGGAAGTTGCCGAGCAGATGAACGATCTGCCAGAGTGTATGAAAGGACATGTTAGGGGCGGAGGGTCGCTCACTGCACTTCCGATTATTGAGACCCAAGCCGGCGATGTATCTGCATATATCCCCACGAATGTGATTTCCATTACCGACGGGCAGATCTATTTGGAGAGCGATTTGTTCAATCAGGGATTTCGTCCGGCTATTAATGTGGGAATTTCCGTGTCTCGTGTGGGCGGTAGTGCACAGATTAAGAGTATGAAAAAGGTGGCCGGAACCTTGAAGATCGACCAGGCACAATATCGCGAATTAGAGTCGTTCTCAAAGTTTTCAAGTGATATGGATGCCGTAACAGCAATGACGCTCGACCGTGGAAGAAAGAATAACCAGCTGCTGATTCAGCCTCAATACAGTCCGATGCCTGTTGGAGAGCAAATCGCTATTTTGTATTGCGGTATGCATGGCCTGTTTCGCGATGTCCCCATTGACAGTGTACGCCAATGTCAAGACTCATTTCTCGACAAGATACGAACGGTCCATCCCGATGTCATAGACACTTTGGCAGCTGGTCAACTTACAGACGATGCAACGCAAACGATTGAACGTGTAATGGCCGATATTACCGGACAGTATAAATCTTAACTGCTTATGCCGTCACTGAAAGAAATCAAGACGCGTATTGCCAGTGTCAACAGCACCCGTAAAATAACGAGTGCGATGAAAATGGTGGCGTCGAGTAAACTGCACAAGGCACAGCAAATGATCGAGAATATGTTGCCATATGAAGATTTGTTAGAGCATATTCTCAAATCATTTCTTGTGTCTACACCCGACACAGGAACGCCGTTCGAGACGGAGCGAAAGACGATTCGGCGTTTGGCTCTCGTCGTTTACGCCTCTAATAGCAGTCTGTGCGGCGGCTTCAATGCCAATATTCTGCGACTGATGCAACAGACAATTGACGACTATCGGCAGCAAGGCGTAGAGGAAATCGTCGTCTATCCCATTGGACGTAAGGTGGAGGAGCGGGTTACGAAGTTAGGATTGCCTATGGCAGGTAGCTTTATCGAATTAGCAGACAAGCCTAATGTGAGCCAATGTCAGGATATTGCGCACGATATTGCGTTGAAATTCTTAGACGGAGAATTTGATAAAGTGGAGATGATTTACCATCATTTCAAGAGTGCCGGGGCGCAGATTCTTACCCGTAAAACGTTTTTGCCCATTGATCTTTCCACCGAGTTGGAGTATGATGATGAGCGAGATCTCTCCTCGAATATCACTACCGCTCGTGCCCAGGAGTATTTGCGCAAGAAGCAGCGGAATGAAGAGCGTAAAGTGATAGAAGCCAATCCACTCAATGATGATTTCATTGTCGAGCCCGATCTCACAACAGTGCTTAATACACTTATCCCTAAACAGCTTCATCTGATGTTCTACACAGCTCTGCTCGACAGTAATGCGAGTGAACACGCGGCTCGGATGGTGGCAATGCAAACGGCTACCGACAATGCTGACGAGCTTCTGCGTGAACTCAATTTGCAGTTTAACAAAAGTCGTCAGCAGGCTATTACTAACGAATTGCTTGATATTGTGGGCGGAACTGTCAATAATTAATCCTATCCGATCTATCAAATGGGGTAAAAATAAATTGAATTCATAACGGATTGTTTTGTGAAATGAAGTCTCGATTCTCCTTAATTACAAGTAGAATTGAGACATTTTTTATATGCTCTACGGTCAATAGGCGATGAGAGAAATGATAATTTAACGAAAAAAGCAAATTATCTGTTTGTCAATTGGGGATTATTGTGTAATTTTGCACATTAAAGTACTGAATATGAAGAAAGCAATTGTTCCTGTCGTAGCTGCTCTGCTGCTCTTTTCTGGTTGTGCAAATGAGTTTAATCGAGTGTATAAGACGGATAATTACCAATATAAATACGAATATGCTAAGGAGTGTTTTGTTGCCGGTAAATACACACGTGCCATTACTTTACTGCAAGAACTCGTGACAATTGAAAAAGGAACAGAGAATGCGCAGGAAAGTCTCTATATGCTGGCAATGGCTGAATATTGCAGCAAAGACTATGAGGGAGCGGCAGAAACATTCAAGAAATATTATCAGAGTTATCCGAAAGGCTACTATGCAGAGAATGCCCAGTTCTATGTCGGGCAGAGCTTGTTTATGAGTACGCCAGAAGCCCGATTGGATCAGTCATTAACCGTATCGGCGATTTCAGCTTTTCAAGAGTATTTAGACTTGTTTCCCGATGCCGAATTGAAGCCCTTGGCGCAGAAGCGACTCTTTAAATTACAAGACAAACTTGTTCGCAAAGAGTTATATTCAGCACAACTTTACTATAATTTAGGTTCTTATTTTGGCAATTGTTCGCGTGGAGAAAACAACTATACAGCGTGCATCGTCACGGCACAGAATGCTTTAAAAGATTATCCTTATAGCAATTTACGTGAAGATTTTTCCGTACTCGTAATGAAAAGTAAATTTGAACTGGCTCAGCAAAGCGTTGAAGAGAAACGAATCGAGCGCTATCAGGATGCTGAAGACGAATGTTATGGTTTTCTGAATGAGTTTCCCGACTCAAAAGAGAAAGGTACAGCTGAGCGATATATAGCCAGATGTAAAAAAGTGACTAAGAATTAACAGTAGAAAGAATAAAATCAATATAGGTATTTATGGATTATAGAAAATCGAAAGCCCCGGTCAATACGACCACTCGGAACATTATGGATCTGTGTGAAGAGACGGGTAACATCTATGAGAGCGTGGCCATTATCTCTAAGCGTGCAAACCAAATTGCCGCTGAGATTAAGCAGGATTTGAATAAGAAATTGGCAGAATTTGCTTCATATAACGACTCTTTGGAAGAGGTCTTTGAGAATAGAGAGCAGATCGAAATCTCACGTTATTACGAGAAACTGCCTAAACCAGCACTGTTGGCAACACAGGAATTTATTGACGGAAATGTTTATTGGCGTGATCCGTCTAAGGAAAATCAGGCATAATGATACAGCGTAAGCAGACCGTTTTTCTGCTGATTGCATTGATACTCACCATCGTATGTTTATGTCTCCCATTGGGAGTCATCGAGTTGAAAGGAATGGGTGTTAGTCCGGTTGTTTATAACTTGGGAATGAAAGACGGCAATGGAACATTCAGTTTTAATAATAATTGGCCGCAGTTCACATTGTTGTTGTTATCGTGTCCGTTAGCTGTCGCAGCTATCTTTTTTTATAAAAATCGACCACTCCAGGCTCAAATCTGTGTATGGTGTATTATCCTTAATGTAGCGTGGTATATCTATTCTGCTTATCGTTGGTTGAATCCATCGATTGATCTGGGTACATTCAAACCATCGCTCACAGTTTGTCTCCCATTGATTTCCGTCATTTTATATTGGATGGCACGTAGGGAGATACTGAATGATGAGCGGCTTGTCAGAGCAGCAGACAGAATTCGATAAGAAAAAGAACTCGTTTCAAGATTTGTTTGAAGCGAGTTTTTTTGTATCGATAGGTGATATTATACCTCAAAGTGTGTATGATCTTGACCCTAAAATAGGTAAAAAGCTAAGAGAAAATAAGATGATAAAAAACATCTAAAATGTGAATGAAAAGTGAAAAGCATTTTCCTAAGAACAGAAAGACGACCTTTCGCTTTGCGATTAATAGTCTTTCATCTCATAATTAACTGTTAATTATCTTCCGACTAACCATTAATCATCTTCTGATTGACAATTAATTGTGCACCGTTTACTGGCTTTTCAGCCAGTGTTTTACTATTAGTTGTACAGTATTTAACCGTAAATTGAAAAGGGATTTGTATGTAGCTAAAATCAAGCACATACAAATCCCATTTTAATTATGTTCTTTTGGATTTACGTTTTATTCCTTAATTACGGAGCGATGTATTGATTACCCCCTATAAGTAAAATCCTTTGCTTTTCTACCTGTGTCTCTTTATCCATTCGTCTGAATCCTATTTCCAAAATGATTAATTGTCTGCCGTCCGCTTACAATCAGAAAAGTTACTTGTTCAAAAGCTCTGTTTTGCCTTCATCTATCAGTTTGAGGATGAGTTCTCCGAATAAAGTGTTCTGCCAAGCAAACCACGGACGAGTGTAAATAGACGCGTTATCTTTGTTGAAAGATTCGTGAATGACACCCGTACGAGCATCTGTTGATGTCAGCATTCGGATGCAATAGCGGATCTCATCATCGTCTTTTGCAGTGAAAGCTTTCATCATAATACTCATCGGCCACGGCATATCGTGTCCGATATGCGGACCGCCGATACCCTCGCCGGCCTTACCTCGGAAGAACCAGGGATTGTCTTCGCTCCACACGAAACGGCGAGTATTCTGATAAATTGGATCATTAGGGTCGACATCTCCGAGATAACCAAGACTTAAAAGACTGGGAACGTTGGCATCGTCCATCAACAGTTGATTACCGAACCCATCCACCTCATAGGCGTAAATACGGCCATATTTGGGGTGATTGTATACGGCATATTTGTGGAGAGCTGTTTCTACTTCGTCTGCTAATGCTTGGCAACTATTGGCCGAAGCTTGGTCGCCGTTTACTTGGCTGAGAATTGCAGCCGCTTTACGCATTGCTGAGACAGCCATAAAGTTGGACGGAATGAGAAACGGCAATGTTGTTGCGTCGTCGGAAGGGCGAAATGCAGAAGCAATCAGTCCTACCGGTTTGGCAGGAGCACCCCAGCCACCCCACGGAAGCGTGTCGAGTGCACGATCGGTTACACGCAGAAATTTGTAAGAACCGTGCCCACTTTTGCGTTGTTGTTCGCGGAATACGCGTAGGATATGCGCTATTGCCTCTTTCCATTCAGCTCCGAAGATAGATGCATCGCCCGTTATCTGCCAATATTCATAAGCCAGTCTGATGGGATAACACAGCGAGTCGATTTCGTATTTACGTTCGAAAACATCTTTACACATCTTCGTTTCGTCAGTCTGTGCACCTTCTCCGGTGGGCCCGTCATTGAAAGCATTGGCGTAAGGATCAATATTGATGAGTTTGAATTGGCGCAGAATGACACCGCGAAGCATACGTTTCAGCTTGGTATCTTGATTGGCAAACCGCACATAAGGCCATACTTGGGCCCCCGAATCGCGCAGCCACATTGCGTGAATGTCGCCTGTATAGACAAAGGTATCATCTTCGCCGTTCACCTGTCGATAGTGAACGGTGGTTTCGAGCGTGTTCGGAAAGCAGTTTTCAAACATCCAAGCAAGATATGGATTGCTCTTCAACAGTCGTTTCACTTCGGCTATCTTCTTGTCAATTATGGCTGATCGGAAGAGCCGATCTTGCGGTTTCGGGCGCTTGGAGACATAGATATGTGTGTTGTCTGCAATCGCTTCGATATACGCCTTTCCGTATTCCTTCTGGGTTTGAGCTGTCATCGGTAGGCTCAGTAATAACAAAACCGAGTTTGCCAGAATTTGTTTATTGATTTGGATCATCGTGATTTGTGAGTTTTAAGGACGATCTTTGACTGCCGTTCCGAACTTAGACGGGTGTGGACCCATTACGAACTCCAACGTGCCTCCGCGTTTCAGGTCTTGGAAGTAGATATAAGACTTGGTATAAGTCTTGCCGTTCAGCTTGGCGTTTTGGATGTAGATGTTTTGCTCGTTATTGTTCCTGGCAATGATTCTGAACGTTTTTCCATTACCAACATTAACCGCTGCCTCTTTGAACAACGGCGAGCCGAATACGTATTTACCACCGGCGGGCTCCACTTGATATAAGCCCAAAGCGGAAAGAATATACCATGCTGACATCTGTCCGACATCTTCGTTGCCGCAAAGACCGTCGATGGAGTCGCGATAAAGATTGTTCATCACATAACGTAGCTTGGAAGCAGCTTTCCAAGGCTGGCCAATGTAATCGTACATATATATGATATGGTGGCTCGGTTCGTTGCCGTGAGCGTACTGTCCGATAAGTCCTGAAATATCGGGAGAAGCTTCTTCTCCTGCATCTCCGTCTACAATAAACAACGAGTCGAGCTTGGCAGCAAAGCGTTTTTCGCTTCCGAAACATTTCACCAAGCCGTGAACGTCGTGCGGAACGAGCCAAGCGTATTGCCAGGCATTGCCTTCTGTATAGTCATCTTGTCTGTGGATGGATTTGAAAGCATCGAAAGGCTCGCGGAATCGGCCCTTAGATGTAACGCCTCGCATAAATCCCGTGCGTTTGTCGAAGTAATGGTCGCGATAAGACAGACTGCGTTTGAGGAAGTATTTGTAATCTTCTGTCTTGCCCAATTGTTTGGCTAAGCGAGCCACGCAGGCATCGGCCAACGCGTATTCTAATCCTTTGGCTACGGTCTCGTAAGTAGAATCGAGGTCGGTCGGGATGTAGCCGTATTTTTTCAAGAGGTTCAAACCACGGTCGTCGCACATTGCCGACTGTCTTAAAGCCTTGTAAACAGCTTCTTTGTCTACGTTATAGCCTTTGAGAGCTATGTCTGCCAACACGGGGATTCCGGGGTTCCCGACCATACAGTCGGTCTCATTCCCCATCAAGTGCCACACAGGTAGTTTACCCTGTTGAGCACAAATGTTAAGCATCGTAGCTGCAATGTCGCGTTGTCTGGTGGGATGAATGAGTGTGGAAAGCGGATGAGCAGCCCGATAAGTGTCCCAAAGAGAGAAAGTAGTATAGTTTACGAAGTCGCCGTGATGCACCGTCCCGTCTGCTCCTCGATAGTCACCGTTCACGTCATTGAATATGGATGGGGCGAACATTGTATGATAGAGACAAGTATAAAAGATACGACGTGCGCGCTCATTGTCGGTTTGTATATCGATCTTTCCAAGTTCGTCGTTCCACGCTTTGTTGGCTGCGGCTACCGCTCCGTTGAAATCCCATCCCGGAATTTCGGCTTCGACATTTTTCAAAGCATTGTCAGTACTAACGGCAGAGATACCTACTTTCACCATCACGGGCTCGTTATGATTGGTGAAGGAGAAGATTCCGACACTGTCGTTCTCTTGTTTTTCGAGTATAACAGGGCGTGAAAAGACAGCTGCAAAATATACTTGTTGGTTCTTGGCCCAGCCTGATGAGTGCCTGAAACCGGTCACGACAGTGGGGCTTTCCTGCTTAAACCCGGCGCTGGTCATCTTGTCCCAACCTATGCCTTGTTTAAGATTGAGGATGATTCTACCTGTTTTGGTGTCGGCGGGGAAGCTATATCGATGAAAGCCTACACGCTGTGTGGCGGTCAATTCTACGTGGATACCCGAACCATCGAGCATCAGCGAGTAATAACCGGGCCTTACCCGCTCGGCTAAATGCGAGAAACGGGCTGACCGTTGGCGATTATCTAATGTTGGGAGCAATGCTATGTCGCCGAGATCACCGATTCCTGTGCCGCTGAGATGCATTTGTCCGAATCCTATTAAGATTGAATCGCTGTAATGATAACCTGAACACCAGTCCCAGCCTCGTGTCATTTCGGTGGGTCCTACTTGCACAAGTCCAAAGGGAACGTTGGCTCCCAAGAACACGTGTCCGTGTCCGCCGGTACCGATATAGGGGTCGACGAACTGCGTATAGTTGCGTGCCGACATTGCCGGCGGCAGCAAGACGAATGCAATAATGCTTAAAATGGTCTTTCTCATTTTGTTATTTGATTGTTATAATGGTACGTAAATAAATATTATCTGACGAACTGTTGATTTGCATCTCTTCTAAAATCATTTGTCGGAGTAGGTCACTGACATGCTCATTCACTGCGAGACATGGATTCTTACACGAAAAAAGATCTTTGACTTGGGGCGAAAGTATACCCAAAAGCCTAAACTTGCCGCTATAAATCGATAGATTCGTATCATTGAATGTAATCTTGCAATCGCTGTTTCGGTGTGCTAAGTTACGACTTTTATCTGTCCTTGGCAAATATATCGAATAAAATTATCTGTTGGGAGTATGGAAATCAGAAATGAGACGGTATAAACAACGGGTAAAATAATATTCATTCTTATGCATTAGGATACTGGACGACAAATATATTCGTCAGTTGTTGATTGACAGCTGAGAGTAGAAATCATTTTGAATGATTGTTTTCTAAGAATTTTTAGAGGTGGATCTGTGTATCTGTTCACAAGAAGTTATATTGAGAAAAGCTCTTAACCTGGTGTATGAAATCAAAATAAACGGTGTTTCTTTTCGCTGTTTCGGGAAAACCCTTTACCTTTGCACACGACTTACAGACTGTGAGTTAAGGGGTGCCCTCATAACGTTGGGCTGAGATTAGACCCTCTGACCTGATCCGGGTAATGCCGGCGTAGGGAAAAGGAAACATAAAAAGTACCCCTTTTTGTGTATTATTCAAATTAATTATTGATGAAAAAGAGCCTTTCTCTGTTGGCAACGTTTACGATGACTGTTGCAACAGCGGCAGCCAATCCCTTGCAAGAACGGATTGACACAACTAAGAGTTATCAATTGCAAAACGTACAAGTGGTATCTACACGAGCCACTCGGAAGACACCGGTGGCGTTCTCGGATTTATCGAAGCGCCAATTGAAAACGTTGAATTACGGCAAAGATCTTCCTTCGTTGCTCAATTTTACTCCTTCTGTCACAATGTCGTCGGATGCGGGTACGGGATTCGGTTATACCGGTATACATATACGGGGTACCGATCCGACGCGCATCAACATTACGGCTAACGGTATTCCGATGAACGATGCCGAGAGTTCAGCCGTCTATTGGGTCAATATCGGCGACTTCGCTTCAAGTCTCGAATCGGTTCAGATACAGCGGGGTGTAGGTACATCGACTAACGGTGCGGGGGCATTCGGGGCTTCGATTAATCTGCAAACGGATAATATCGGACTGCATCCGTATGGAAGCATTGATTTGTCAGCAGGTAGTTACGGTACGCATAAGGAGACTTTTCGTTTTTCTACGGGCTTATTAGGCGGTCACTGGGGCTTTCAAGGACGACTGTCGAATATTGGAAGCGACGGATACATTGATCGTGCGTCGGTCAAGTTGAACTCTTATTTCCTGCAAGGGGGCTACTTTGCAGATAATACCGTGGTAAAGTTCGTCACATTTAACGGTACTGAGAAAACTTATCACGCGTGGGACTATGCGTCGAAAGCTGCTATGGAAAAATATGGCCGTACTTATAATCCTTGTGGGAAATATACGGATGCTGACGGGAATACAACTTTTTACGATAATCAAACGGATAATTATCATCAGCAGCATTATCAATTGATTTTGAATCAGACACTCGGCCGCGATTGGACTCTTAATACTGCGTTGCATTATACGCACGGCTTCGGTTATTATGAACAATATAAGGAAGGGCAGAAGTTGTATAAATATTTACTAACTTCGGCACTTGGAGCGAAGTCGGACTTAGTTCGTCAAAAGAAAATGAAGAATGACTTCTATGGTGCTGTTGCATCAGTCAACTATGATAATCACAGTGGTCTGAGTCTCAATATTGGAGGAGGATGGAATAAATATGACGGGGATCATTACGGAAATGTGATTTGGGTGCGACAATTCAGCGGCAAACTCAATCCCAATCATAAATATTACGATAACAATGCAAAAAAGACCGATGGCAACATTTATGGCAAACTCAACTATGAATTAGTAAAAGGTCTCAATGCTTACGTTGATTTGCAATATCGACACATCACTTATAAAACAACGGGAACATCACAGGAGTTTGACGACAATAAACAACAGAAACCGCTGAATGTGAACCGTCATTATAACTTTTTCAATCCCAAATTCGGCCTTACCTATCATTTTGCACCCGAACATACTATTTATGCTTCTTATGCCATTGCTCATAAGGAGCCTACCCGCAATGACTTCGAAAATATGTTGGCTGAAAAGGATCCGGTAACCCCGCAACCCGAGCGATTGAATGACCTGGAATTGGGGTATCAATATCAGTCGGCTGTCTTCAATGCGGGTGTCAACCTTTATTATATGGACTATGATAACCAATTTGTTTTGACCGGTGCGCAAGATTCAAACGGCGAAATGGTAGCCCGCAATATCAAGGATTCTTATCGAATGGGTGTCGAACTGATGGCTGGTATTAGACCTTTTGAAGGCTGCCGGTGGGATGTTAATGCTACGTGGAGTAAGAATCGGGCTAAAAATACCACGGTAACGGTGATCAATCCCGACTGGACATTGAGTTATGCCAATGTGGGAACGACACATCTTTCTTATTCTCCCGATCTGATTGTGGGTAGTGTATTGAGTTACGAGTATAAAGGATTGCGGGCTGCTTTGATGTCGAAATATATCAGTGAACAATATATGACAAACTCTGGATATAAGGAATTCTTGAACACCGATGGCAAAACCTATACACGTGCTATGCTCGATGCAATGTTCGTTAACGATCTCGACCTATCTTATACGTTTAAATTGCGCGGTCTGAAAAGTGCTACTGTCGGTTTGACCATATACAACGTTTTTAATGAAAAATATGAAAGTAATGGCAGTAGTTCAATGAATTTTAAGAATGATAATGGTAAAATTGTGGCTTATGACGGTGGTTGGGCTTGGGCAACATTCTCTGCACAGGCCCCGACACACGTTTTAGCCCATCTTTCATTCACGTTCTGATGACGCTCGAAACCTTTCTGTCTGCCCACTGGCTCGATATGTTGAGCACAGTATTGGGTATCATTTATATTGTCCTTGAGTACAGAGCGCATATTGCTCTGTGGCTCGTGGGCATCGTGATGCCTGCCATCGATATCTGGCTCTTTTGGTCTGTGGGACTCTATGCTGATTTCGGGATGGCCATTTATTACACGTTGGCTGCTATCTACGGTTATGCAGTGTGGCGCTTCGGACATAAATACAATCAGAAAGCTGATGAAGAATTGCCTGTAACACATTTCAAACATCGTCTGATAATGCCTGCATTACTAATATTTATCATTGCATGGGCTACTATTTATCTCATTTTGGTGCGATTTACCAATTCCGACGTACCCATCACCGATAGCTTTATCAATGCACTCAGTTTCATTGGTCTGTGGGCTTTGGCCCGAAAATATTTAGAGCAGTGGCTCATTTGGATTATAGTAGATGTGGTCAGTGCAGTTCTTTATGCCTATAAAGGCATACCGTTTAAAGCAGGACTCTATGCGCTGTATGTTATTATTGCTGTCTTGGGCTATTATAAGTGGAAAGGAATGATGCGCAATGAACTATCCATTGATTGACGAGAACAATCAGGTTGAGGCTGTGATACTGGGTGACGGTGATTTTCCCGTGCATCCGGTAGCCACGGCTCTGCTGCATAATAGTGCTTACCTGTGTTGTTGCGACGGTGCAGGCAGGCGCTGCATTGAACACGGACTGATGCCGAATGCCATTGTCGGCGACGGCGATTCGCTTTCGCCTGATTTCATCCGGAGGTATTGCAACATCATACATCTTATTCGAGAGCAAGATGATAACGATCTTACTAAGGCTACCCGGCATTGTCTTGCACGGGGAATACAACGTATTGTTTATTTGGGAACCACAGGGAAACGTGAAGACCATACATTGGGAAACATCGTACTGATGATACGTTATATGTGTGAATTCGGCTTACAGCCGAACTTGGTTACCGATTATGGTTGGTTTGTTCCGGCAAGCGGTATGAATATTTTTGACTCTTTCCTTCAGCAACAGGTGAGTATCTTCAATTTCGGTTGTACCGACTTTCGAAGCGAAGGTCTGAGATGGCCGTCATTTCCCTATCAAAGTCTGTGGCAGGGAACACTCAATGAGTCTATCGGGGATAGTTTCACGTTGTATGGTGACGGCTCCTATCTTGTTTTCCGCACATTTGAAGGAAAGCAAAATAACCCGAAAGACTTTCTAATTGAGTAATTTTTATTACCTTTGCACTCGTTTTAACAAAACGAGTAATGAAAAAAAACAGTTTTAACAAGCGCTCGATCATCCGATTCAAGCACTTTTCCCGTAAGGGCTATGCGCTCTTCAACTGTTTAGGGAAAGAAGTCCTTGTGGGTACACTGAGCATCGCTACCTTGACATATGCCAAGGCCGACGGTGTGAGTGTGAAGCCACTGGTGGCTACAGACTCCCTGAGCAGACAAGAGTTGAAGCTCGATGAGGTGGTGGTGACCGGATCGCGAGCGCCGCTGACTGCCTTGCAGTCGGCTAAAATGGTGGC
Source organism: Hoylesella pleuritidis (assembly GCF_963541955.1). NCBI lineage: Bacteria > Pseudomonadati > Bacteroidota > Bacteroidia > Bacteroidales > Prevotellaceae > Hoylesella > Hoylesella pleuritidis. The sequence continues at coordinate 71,755 of NZ_CAUTUT010000003.1, forward strand.
TGTCATTACGCGCGAGGATATTCATCGTGCAGCGGCAGCGAGTATCAACGATGTGTTAAAGTTAGCCACGGGCGTGGATGTCCGTCAGCGCGGTGGCTTTGGTGTACAGACGGATATCTCGATCAACGGTGGAACGCACGATCAGGTTACGATTCTTCTGAACGGTGTTAACATCAGCAATCCTCAAACAGGCCATAATGCGGCTGATTTTCCCGTAGCTTTAGATGATATCGAGCGTATCGAAGTACTTGAAGGTGCATCAGCCCGAATTTTCGGGTCGTCGGCTTTTAGCGGTGCGATCAATATCGTTACGCGCAGCAATGTCGATGGTCAAAGGCTTCGGGGTAGCGGTGAAGGCGGTTCGTTCGGTACATTTGGCGGGGGGATAGGCTATGAAATGGGCAATCCTCTTGCGTATCATCTCTTGGCCAGTGGCGGTTATGTGCGCTCCGATGGGGGTACTCCGCACAGCGATTTTAAAAAAGGACGTTTTTATACCAACTTCCAGTTCGGAAAGACAGAGTTGCTTAGGCTTAATCTTCAAGTAGGATTGAATACGCAGAGATATGGTGCCAATACGTTTTATAGTCCACGATTTGATAATCAGTTCGAGAAAACGGCCCATCTGATCACTTCTGCTTCGCTGACTCTTCACGACCTTGTCAAAGGATTAGACATAACGGCAGGGGGCAGTAATAATTATTTTGAGGACCATTTCCAGTTGATTCGCGGTAAAGAGGGAGCTGCCAATGGCGAGAATTACCATCACCTGAATGTTTATGGACTCACGCTGGGTGCCACTATGGCGTGGTCGATGGGGAAGACGGCAGTCGGAATCGATTACAGCAATGAGCAACTGCTTAGTACGGCTTATGGTGAAGAACTCTCGTCCGATAAGTATCGAGACATTCGCGGCAGCGACCGTCAATACACGCGGAAAGGTAGACGGCACAATACGAATCTCTTTTTAGAGCACAATGTTGTGCTGGATCGTTGGACATTCTCTGCCGGACTCTTAGCTAATCGCAATACCGGGCTTGACCATCGCTTCCGATTTTCGCCCGGTATCGATATCGCTTATCGACCCAATGATCACTGGAAACTCTTTGCTTCGTGGAATAGAGCGATGCGCATACCCACTTACACCGATCTTTATACGGATAATAAAGCGCAAAAGGGAGATAAAAGCTTGAAGCCCGAGCGCAATTCTACCTTTAAACTCGGTGCCCGCTATCGTACCACTGGACTTGAAGCGATGGTCAATTCTTTTTATAGCCGAGGAAAGGATATGATAGACTGGGTGTTTGAGGCACCGACATCTACACGCTATCACGCCCTGAATATCGGTCAATTAGATAATATGGGGACATCGCTCGATGCTATGTTGTACGTTGCCGAGCTCTTTCCCCGCTCATTTCTTACCCGTATCAAGGCCGGATATGCCTATATTCATCAGACACACAAGACGGAGCAGCCTATTTTTAAGTCGCTCTATGCGCTGGAATATTTGCGTCACAAGATTACAATGACTGTGGATCACCGCATTTGGTCGCATCTGTCGGCAAGTTGGGCACTGCGTTGGCAACAGCGGATGAACGGTTATCACCCTTATACGAAAATCGATTGTAAGGTGCAGTGGGACGTACCTGCGTATAATCTTTATGTAAAAGTCGATAACCTTACGGCTCATCGATATTATGATATTGGCGGTGTCAAACAGCCGGGGCTATGGCTAATGGCGGGTGGAACAATCAAGTTTGATTTGTGATGTTTTATAGAATATTATATCTTTATGGTTAAAGTATTGTAAAGGTTCAATGTAAAAGGAGGTATATTCGTCGAAATCAATACCTATATTTGACGATGACGCCTCCCATAGTTCTTTTCTACAACTCCGGGACTTCTGCCCAAGAAGTCCCGGAGTTCTTATTTGATATAAATATATGGATAAAATGAATAAAATATTTGTTTTAAGTTAAGATGTGTATAAAATTGATGTTCGTTGGCGGCTTTTTCTATTAGTTTTTGACCTCTTTTGAACAATCAATTCTCTTTTCAGTGAAAATTCGGATAGGGGATTTGTAACCTTTTTATTAGATGTTATTAATACTCTGTGTATTTGAAGATTAAATTTCTCACTTGGTCTTTTATTTACGTTTCTCGTGATTTTTCAATAAATACTTGCGTATTTAAAATTTATTAGTTACCTTTGCCGCGAGTTATAATAGCAAGATGTTTTACACTCAAAAACAGGAGGAATATCAACATCTCTCTTCTTATATAGATAGAGATATATGTGGGATACAAAGAAAGCAAAGTGTTTTTGTGTCTTTTGACTTATTTCTTTTGGTTTATTCAGGATTTTGCTAACACACACACACACACACGCGCATCGTCGCTAATTTCTCTTTAAGTTTTCTTCTTTTACGCGCGCGCGAAGTGTGCTGTAATTCTTATAAACAAAGGGCTATCGTGAGTTCCCCTTGTTCGTTTGTTATGTCTTTTTTTCAAAGTCCGACAAAAGGAAATAAGAATAAATATTCACTATATAAATTCAATAACGATGAAAGAAAATCAAGTTAAAAAAGGGTTTTATTGTAAACCCAAAATCAAAGTTTTCAATGTTGATACAGAGAATCTGTTGCAAGAAACCTCTTATCCGGGCCAGCATAATCCCGGACATAAGGGTGGTTCTCCCGAAGAGGATACTGATGATCAAAACGGAGCAAAAAGAGGATTCTTCGATAATGAATCATCCTTTTGGGAAGATTAAGTAAATGAAATGAAACAGAAAAACAATGATAATGAAAAAGAATATTTTAGCATTTATCGCAGCTTCGGCTCTATTGGTATTTACGGCAAGCTGCTCAAACGACGATATAACTAAAAACACAGAGAAGTCCGGGGAAGCTGTCGATAATAAGGAAAATGTTGGTTTGACCACTTTTGTATCGACGGGTCTACCCAACAATGCATCGAACAAACCGAGAAATTTCGGTACCCGCACGTCGATGGATTACAACACCGGACGTTTCTTTTGGGAAAAGAACGATCGTGTTTACGTGAAAGATGAAAACAAGCAGTTCAATAGAAGCAGTAACGCTGTAGTGGAAAGCAAGCAGGCCGTCTTTAAGTTTATGTTACCCGGCACCTATAAGGCCCAAAACAAATATATGGTCTACTATCCCGGTGAGGAAGGTGTCAATGATCAAGTGACCATTAAAGACTATCAGCAGCAGGATGAACCTAATAGCAACAAGCATTTCGGCACTTCCGGCGACTGCGGTATGGGATTTGGTGAGACGAAGGACGGTAAAAAACGGTTCGACTTCACGCTTGTTCACAAAGCTGCTTATCTTTGTTTCCTGCCCTTTACGAGTCACGATTTTGTGAGTACCTATATCACGGAGATTGAAGTGGTTTCCGACAATAATATTGCAGGGGCTTATACCCTTGATCCGACTACCAATAAACTTGAAGGATCAGGTAACTCCAAGACTATCAGGCTCCACTTGGGTGGCGGTGGCAACTATAAATATGGCTTCCAGCTCAATAACCACGATAAATCGCTGGCTACCAATGGCGCTTTTATGGTGATAGCTCCCGGCACCCATACACTCACCATAAAATATCACGTGAAAGATATACAGACCAAAGTGGAGGGTGTGATTACCAAGACTCTTAAGTCAAAAAAATATGATGAGAACAACTATTATGACATCAGTTCCAAGCTTAATGTGCAGGCTTATGATAGTAAGGTGTATATGTGGGATGCCAAGTTTGATTATTGGTATAATTATGAGAGCGAGCAGCCGGCGCTGCCCGATGTACAGGGCCCGAACTATCCCAAGAGTTTTCCAGATCAGCGTTGGCATAGCATGGCCAACTTGAAAAGCATCGGAGGGACTAAAGCCGTAAATGAGCCGACAAAAAGCTGCCCCAATGTGAACGAAATGTTGTGGTATTGTATGAAAGGCAATCCTCACTGGGATGCCAATAAGCTATGGACCATACTCAAGCATTTGTACAAGGGCGGTGCTTGGCTACTGAAAAAGGAAAATATTGCTAACTTCTCCCGCGAACACTTTATAGGTCTGAAAGATAAAAATAACCCGGCTCTGGGTACGGAAAGATATGATTACCGTAATCCGGATGGTCCACATCTGGACCAATTCCAAACTGAATGGTCAAAGAATTTTTATGTAGGGCAGGATTCTCCTTCTAAATTAGGTAAGGATCAAAGTAAATATTTCTTCCTGCCTACCTATGAAGGTTATATGGACGGTAGAATCAGAAATGAAAGTGGATATGGTATGGGCTTAGAAGGTATGTATTGGAGCTCTACTCCTTACTATTTATCAGATGGAACCTATGGTGCATTCCAGTTTGGTATTAAGGCACGTCGACTTGGTATATACAGAAGTACTCGTAAATGGGGATTGAGATGCGTAGAATTCCAGTAGTCTTTCAGTACTTCGTAATTGTTTAATACAGTCGATAAGCTGTAAAACACAATAATAAGGCAGTGTAAATAGAACTTTCTAATTCTATTTACACTGCCTGTTGTGTCAGAGAAACACTATCCTTTATTGAATTGTTATTTTTAATACTTTATTAACAGGAGGAACGGGGAAAGTAGTTCCTACTTTGCTAATAGGTTTATTCTCTGCTTGCGGTGTTCCACCGAAAAGTGCTTGTCTATTGCCTGCTCCGGGATATTGGTCTACTCCAGTTCCTGAATCAAAGAGTGCAGTCTTATTGGTGATATCTCCGCTTAATTTAGCTGAAAGAGCTTGTTCGTTGGCATAGAACCAATCATTAGAGAAACCGAACATTGTGACGAAAGCAAGTTTATCTCCGTCTCCTGCCTTGTATTGTGTCATTACCTTTTGACCAGGGCCGACAGGAGCCGTACCAGCGATGTAGATTCCTTTCACGCCTTTCATCTTTTTCAGACTTTCCTGCAATTTGCTTGCATTGCCTTTCTGTGCCAAATCCTTCAATCCCATACCTGGGTCATTCTTTCCAAGTTCGTAAATGGGATTCTTCTCACCTTGATATACAACCACAAGCACGGGAGAGATGCCAGTAATGATGCCGGTATTAGCTTCTACTTTCATTTTCAGCTTGTCGATTTTTCCCATCTGGGCAATATCCGTCATTTCAGGATTAGATTTCTCACCGGGAGTGAAGAATGGTTTCTCGGCAAGCAGTTTATTGCCGTCAAAAGTTGATACAGCCCATATACCCGGAGAGAAAGGCGTTTCATTTCCTGTACCAGCAGAAGTATTTTTGATGGTAAGTGTAAATTCGGAAGTAGGTTCTTCATATGATAACATCACATTCAGCAGTTTTGAAGCATCCACTCCCTTAACTTCCATAATGGGATTCGATTCGCTGGCTCCCGTCTTATCATTCTTTGTTCCGTTATCCCACAACTTCACCTGTGAGGATACATCTCCTGTCATTGCTTTCCCTTGAGCATTGAACAATTTGATACCCGGCTGCTGAGAGGCAAAGAACCAGTCTTTTGATTTTCCATACATCGTAGTGAACATTAAGGCCTGCCCTTTCCCTGCCTTAAACTTAAAGCTAACGCTCTGTCCGGGTTGAATAATGGGAGATTCTCCCATATTTTTGAAAGATCCGCTTTCTACGAAAAGCTTTGGTGTAACGATGTTCTCGACTGTCAAGGTACGCATACTGCCCGTAGAAGGCTTCATATCGTCATCCTTGCTACAAGAAGTAAACACTAATCCTGCTAACACTACTGCCGACAATGCGGCTCTAAATCGATTCTTTTTCATTGTTTTTTAGTTGTATTACACAATTGTTTATTAAATTAATAAGAAGAGAGTATCTTCGTATCTTTTTCTTTTTTATCACTTGTCATTGCTTGGCTGAGCAATATAAATCCGAATCCGAGATAAGCTAAATCTTTGAGGATGAAATAGTCAGTTATGGGTATGCCATCTTTTATTCTCCACATTCCTGGTGTGAAGAACAAGAAACTGAGTGTAATCAGAAATGTAAAAATGATTCCTAAACCTGCATATCGTTTCAGAAAATGAAACTTGATAGACAGTAGCAGTATAACTGCAAGCGATATTTCTATTATACCGATAAAATTAGAAACAGTTTGCTTACTGAATACATCATATACCCAAAAAGTCAAAGGGTGATATTCGATTAATGGCTTGATGGATGCTGCTTCTGTCGGTGTAAATTTAAATATACCTATCCACAAAAGAATGGTAGCAGTGCCGAACTGAGTAATGTCGTACCCTATTTTATATATTTTGTTACCTGAAAATAAATTCTTTCCTATATTCATATTGTCAGTTTCTGAGGTTGTTTGCTATCAGAGAGAAAACCCTTAGAGATACTTTCCGCTCTTATAGTCGACAATCCCTCTTAATCCTGACAAAAAGATAAGATTAAGATAATATTTTTTTTCTTATCTTATCCTTAAACTGCTGTATTTCAATATCTTCAAAGTGTATCTTTTTTTTGTCTTCCAGTATTTTCTTTGTAAGAAGACGGTCTATTTGTTCTACTTTTTTTGCATAAGCAGCACACCATTTGCACATAGCTAAATGTGCGTGAAGCCTAATTCTTCCCACGAATGAGAGTTTACCGGCCTTTTGCTGTTCTATCCGCATCGGTACCTGATTGCACGGCATAATGATGATGTGGATGAATTTACTAAGCAATGCTTTCATAATTTGTCAAACCAGTTTAATTCTATACATTTCCTCAATTGCATACGACTACGTTGAAGGATCTTCCAAAGATTGGTCGTGGTAATATCCAACTCCTGACACACTTCTTTGGCTTTTTTCTCCTCTAAATAATAGAGCTTTACTGTGACTTGCCATTGGGAGGGAAGATGATTAATGCATTTATCCAATGTATTCATTAATGCTTTTTGTTCATCCGGTTCATCGAAGTTCTGTGACCACTCGTGAAGAATAGAGTCGTCTTTCCACGAGCCTGTATGGTCGAAAAACTCTGGCATATTGACAGTTTCTGGTTTGCGATATTTGTGTCGATAGAAATCCGCGATTTTATTTTTCAGGATATTCAGCAACCACGTCAACGGTGTACTCTTTCTTTCAAAAGTACGGTAAGCGGCAGTTGCAGAAATGAATACTTCCTGAACTAAGTCCATTGCATCTTCCTTGTCCCTCACCATTGAGAGAGCTCTATTCAGAAGAGATTCGGAATAGAGTTCAATCCATTTGTTTATTTCTTCGTGCTCTTGTTTCATCTATATAAATAAATATGTAGGGTTATCGGAGCATCCTCACCTAAATTTTCTTATACGATAACGCTAAACATATCCAATTATTATAAATAAGGATAACGAATTATGAATTTAGAAAAGCACTTCTCTCTGAATTTATTTGTAATTTTGTAGACTGGTAATAGAAACAGTAAATAAAATCAAATATATCGGTTATGAGAAAAAAAATATTCGTTTGTCTTTGGTTTTTGGGGATAATGCTGGCAGTACAGGGACGAAATACCATTCCGCAACCCAATTGCCTGTTGTGGGCCGATGGCGAGTTTGTATTCGACGACCAAACGGGTCTCTATACTAATCTTAAAGGGCGCGACCGTAAGTTTATTCGTTCTTATGTAGCTGCTACGTTGCCTGTGGGGCGACTGAAAGCCAAGGCCGTAGAAACGCAGAATGTAGTTCAACTTGTGTTGGCCGACAGTTCCGCCGATATGGGAACCGAGGGTTATCGGCTTATGGTTACACCCCAATTGATAACTGTTCGAGCACCTTCTGCCACAGGACTATTTTATGGTCTGCAAACCTTGCGACAGCTTTGTGATGGCAAGTGTATCCGTAGCGTATCCGTTACAGATTCTCCACGATTTCCTTATCGTGGTGTGATGCTCGATTGCTCACGCCATTTCTGGTCCAAAGATTTCATTTTAAAGCAGATCGATGCGTTGGCTTACTTTAAACTGAATCGGTTGCACCTGCACCTGACCGATGCCGGCGGTTGGCGAATGGAGATTAAGAAATATCCTAAGTTAATATCCGAAAGTGCTTATCGCACGCAAAGTGACTGGCAAAAATGGTGGAATGAGAATGACCGTCGCTATTGTCACAAAGGAGATTCGGGTGCCTATGGCGGATTTTATACACAGAAAGAGCTCCGCGAAATTGTGCGTTATGCTGCACAGAGACGCATCACCGTCATTCCCGAAATCGAAATGCCGGGTCATAGCAATGAAGTCAATCACGCTTATCCCGCACTCTCTTGTACCGGCGAACCACTTTCCGATCTCTGTGTGGGTAATGAAGAAACGTTCCGATTCTTGGAGAATGTGCTCACCGAAGTGATGCGGATATTCCCTTCGGAATATATACATATTGGGGGCGACGAAGCTGCGCGTGAGGCGTGGGCTACCTGCCCGAGATGCAGACAGCGGATGCGCGATGAGCATCTTGTTACTACTGCCGAACTCCAAAGTTATCTCACGGCTCGTATCGAGCGATTCCTCAATGCCCACGGGCGTAAATTATTAGGCTGGGACGAGATTCTCGAAGGAAAGATTGCCCCTCGTGCGGCCGTGATGTCGTGGCGAGACGAGCAGGGAGGAATAGATGCTTCCGATGCTGGGCATCACGTCATTATGTCGCCCGGGGGATATTGCTATCTTGATAAGGCACAGGATGCACCCGGTACACAGCCCAAATCGTTTGGTGGATATCTGCCATTAGAGAAAGTGTATAGCTACGAGCCTGTACCTGAAAAGTTTAAAGGAACCAATATCGAGCATTTTGTCGACGGTGTGCAAGGTAATCTCTGGACCGAATATGTAGATACTGAAGCACACGTCGAATATATGCTTTATCCTCGTCTGCTGGCCATTGCCGAACGAGGATGGACTTGGCAACCAGCTCCCTATGACGATTTCCGTCGTCGGGCACTTGCAGCCGTGGCTTGGATGAAACATAATGGTTACCATCCCTTTGATTTGAGTAAGGAAATTGGGCGACGCCCAGAGTCACGGCAGGCTATAGTTCATTTGGCCCGCGGCAAAACGGTGTTCTATAAGGCCCCTTATGCAGAGAAGTATAAAGCCGCAGGCGACAGTGCGCTGACTGATGGACAGCGTGGTAATTGGGATTTCGGCGATGGTGTTTGGCAAGGCTTTATCGGTGCAGGTGGTTTGGATGCAGTCATCGATATGGGTACACCGACATCCGTTCATTGTATTTCTGTCGAATTTTTACAGTCAGTCGGTCCTGATATTTTTGCTCCTGCCGATGTCGCTATCTCGGTTTCGGATGATGGAAAGAATTTTACATCAATATATCATAAGCATACCGACCGCGACACCCGTCGCGAGTTCTTTGTTGCCGATCATCGATGGACCGGTGATATCACTGCGCGTTATATCCGTTGTCAGGCCCAAGCCGACAAACAGGGTGGATGGATTTTTACCGATGAGATTGTCGTGAAGTAGCAATTTCCGCACTATCTTTGTAATAAGAGGTATATGAGGAGATGAGCAGTAGTCCTATACTTCTCATCGTCTACTCCTATACCTCTTATTTGTTACTAAAATACCTATAAAACGGATAATATAATTTATTTGAAGCAAGGTTTTATGATTATCGTCGAGGAAACACTCTGTTTCCTTATGATTTTCAGCAATTTTCAAAACAAAGAAATAAGCAGTGCATATATGTATAATTTTATTATTATGGAATTAATTTAGAATGCGTATTTAAGTTTTGGTCAAAGATTAATAGAGAAAACGTATCTTGCGTGTTAATAAATGCAAAAAAAAAGATTATATTAGATAAATTGCATACTTTTGCAACAATTATTAAATAATGGTCTGATACATAAAAGGTAGCGTATAAGCGATAAGTGGAACGATGCCGTGAGATATTGATACCTACCTAATCAGAATAAATATTGTGGAGATTTCTTTAATTAACACGTAAATATAATAGCAATGGACAAAAACGAGAAGCATTTTCGATTGAGAATCTTTCTGACTGGGCTATTGATGATGCTGTGCGCAACAGTTTCAGCACAGGACATCAAGGTGACCGGTGTGATCAAAGACACAAGTGGTGAACCGGCAATTGGTGCTACGATCCGAGTTAAGGGATCTAAAAGTGGAACCGTTACCGATATTGACGGTAATTATTCGATTATGTGTGCCCCGAATGCCACCTTAGAAGTAAATTATATCGGCTATGAGCCGCAGGTGATTTCGGTCAATGGCAGGAGAACCATTAACGTCACGTTGAAATCTTTAACAACAGACTTGACAGAAGTGGTGGTTGTCGGTTATGGAACGCAGAAAAAGGTGAATGTGACCGGTGCTGTCAGTATGGTGGGCGGCGAGGCTTTGGAAAATCGTCCTGTGGCCAATGTCACACAGGCATTGCAAGGGACGGTGCCCGGTTTGAACTTCTCTGCGAATAACAGTGGTGGAGAGTTGAATAACTCAATGGGTATTCGTATTCGCGGAATAGGTTCTATCAGTGAAGGATCTTCGGACAGTCCGTTAGTCTTGATCGATGGAATAGAAGGTAATCTCAATTCTATCAATCCCAATGATATTGAAAATATATCGGTCTTGAAAGATGCCGCTTCTGCTTCTATTTATGGTACGCGTGCCGCTTTCGGTGTGATTTTGGTAACAACCAAGAGTGGCAAGTCGGGTAAGGTAAGAATCAATTATTCAGGTGATATTCGTTTCAGCACGGCAACCCAGTTGCCTGAAATGGCCAATTCGTTGGAGTGGGCCGACTATTTTAATGTGGCAAGTCGGAATGCTGGTGGTAGTAATCCTTTCAACGATGAGACGATGGAGAAAATGCGGAAGTATTTCAACGGTGAGTTTACAGATCCGAAGAAGCCCGAATACTATGGAACCACAGCCGGAAGTGATGGCAGGTGGAATAATTATACAGGCTCGTTTGCCAATACAGATTGGTTTAAGGAGCATTATAAGAAAAATGTTCCTTCTACTCAACATAATCTGAGTATGAGCGGCGGTACTGAGAAATTTAACTGGCTCGTCAGCGGTAGCTATTTCCTGCATAACGGTTTAATCCGTCACGGTCACGATGAACTGGATCGTTATACGATGAATGGTAAGATCAATGCTTGGCTTACTGATTGGGCGCGGATGGAATATATTACGAAGTGGACACGTGAAGATTATGAACGGCCTCAATATATGAGTGGTCTTTTCTACCATAACATTGCTCGTCGTTGGCCTACTTGTCCCGTGATCGATCCTAATGGGCGTTATATGGCTGAAATGGAGATTTATGAATTGGAGGACGGAGGTATCCGTCGTAATAATGACGATTTGTTTACACAGCAATTGAAGTTCATCTTCACGCCTGTTACAGGGTGGAATATTTATACAGAAGGTGCTTTAAAAGTAGATAACTTTAAGCAGACGACCAGTTTGATACCAATCTATAATTATAATGTAAAGAACGAACCGATACTGCGCGACAGTGGTTATGGTACAGTGTCTAAGTATCAGGATTATCGTTGGCGTCAGAATTATTATTCGATAAATGTGTATACGGATTATACGAAAACTCTTGGTTTGCATTATCTCAAGGGCTTACTTGGTCTGAACTATGAACGTTACAATCGGGATTCTGCTACCGGGGAAGGTACGCATTTGACAACGACCGAAAAACCGTATCTCAGTCAAACACAGAAAAATCCCAAAGTCGGTGACTCTTATTGGAATCGGGCAACAGCCGGTTACTTCGGGCGTATCAATTACAACTATGACGAAAAATATATCTTAGAGTTTAATCTCCGTTATGATGGTTCTTCAAGATTTACCAATGACAACCGGTGGGCTTGGTTCCCGTCAGTCTCTGCCGGTTGGAATATCGCCCGTGAAAAATTTTTCCATAAGTTGACCGATAAGATCAGTACGTTAAAACTTCGTGCTTCGTGGGGACAGCTTGGAAATACCAGTTCAAAGTATGATTCTTTCTGGGATTGGTATCCTTTTTATCAGCAACAGTCTATTGCTTCTGAGAATAGCAATTGGTTGATTAATGGTAAACAACAAAATACCGCTAATCTTCCGGGTATCGTTAATAGCACATTGACGTGGGAAACGATCGAGACTTGGGATTTCGGTTTCGATTGGTCTGCATTCAACGGTCGTCTGACAGGTGCATTTGACTGGTATAGTCGTACGACAAAGAATATGATTGGTCCGGCTCCGATTTTAGGTTCCGTTTTAGGTACAAACGCACCTAAGACCAATAACTGTGATATGCGATCGACAGGTTGGGAGGTTGAGATTGGTTGGAGAGACCATATCGGTGATGTGAAATACGGCGTTAAGCTTAATCTTGCAGATGCTACGGCCAAAATATTGCGCTATCCTTATGACGGTAAGTTCGAAAATCAAAAGGTTACTGGGTATTACAATGGCAAGCGACTCAATGAAATTTGGGGGTATGAGAGTGCCGGTTTGGCAAAGTCTGATGCTGAAATGACAGAATGGTTGAAGAACAATAAGCCTAACTGGGGCAGCAACTGGGGAGCAGGTGACGTGAAATACAAGAATCTGGTAGATCGGGTTGATGAGAATGGAAAGAAGATAGACGAAGGAGTCGTGAACAACGGAAGCGGAACAATCGGTGATCACGGTGACTGGAAAGTAATCGGTAATTCGACGCCTCGTTACAATTTCGGAGTTAATCTCAACGCAGAATGGAAAGGCTTTGACTTCTCCATCTTTTTCCAGGGTGTGATGAAGCGTGACTGGATGTTTGGAGAATCTGACTCTTACTTCTGGGGTGCAGTAGGGGATATGTGGCAGTCGACGGTATTCAAGAAACATCTTGATTATTGGTCGGAAAGTAATAAAGGCGCATATTATCCCAAACCCTATCTGGATCGCGGAATTACGAAAAATAACAAATCACAGACTCGTTACTTGCAGAACGCTGCGTATATGCGTTGCAAGAATATTCAGTTCGGCTACAGCCTGCCTTCCGCACTTATCAATCGCGTCGGTATGACCAATTGCCGTGTTTATTTCTCTTGTGACAACCTGTTTACCGTGACGAGCCTATCCCGTGTCTTTGATCCTGAATCGCTCGGTGGTGAATGGGGAAGTGGAAAATTGTATCCCTTGCAGAGAACGTTCTCATTTGGAGTGAATGTTAGTTTCTAATCATCATTAAACAATTCATCATTATGAAAATCAAAATAAAGAATATCGGTGTATGTGCAATAATGGCTGTTGCCGGGTTGTCGGCAACGTCCTGTAATGATTTGCTTGACCTGAAACCTATCAGTCAGATTACACCGTCAGACTATTATAAATCCGCAGACCAGTTGGCTGCCTATCTGAATAGCTATTAGGCCGATTATCTGTCGAATCCATATACCGGAATGTTTCATACAGCAACTTATAACGACGGTATGGCCCAGTCTGATGTCAATACGGACATCTTCGTACAGGGAGGCGGGAATACTACATTATTTGCCGATAATCACTGGGAAGTGAGTTCGGGAAAAGTATTGCAAGATTACTTCGGTGGTGTGCGCATGTATAATTTTTTGATCAATAAGATCAATAAAAGTGTGGAAAATAAGACACTGGCCAATGATGCTGCTGTAAAGAATTATCTGGGTGAAGCTTATTTTTTCCGTGCTCTTTGCTATTTCCGTTTATTGGTACGATTTGGAGATATGCCTATCGTAAAGGAAGTTTTGCCCGATGAAAACAATACCATTGTGGCTAATAGCATTCGTTCTCCGCGCAATGAAGTGGCTCGTTTCATTCTCTCTGATTTGGATCTGGCCATTCAGAATCTCTACGACCGCAGTACGTTCAATGGACAGCGTGTGAACAAGCAAGTAGCTCAGTTGTTCAAATCCCGTGTTGCTTTGTTTGAGGCCACATTCGAGAAGTATCATAAAGGATCCGGTCGTGTGCCGGGAGATGCTAATTGGCCCGGAGCCAAAATGTCTTATAACCAAGGTAAGACATTCAATATCGATGCAGAAGTAAAGTTCTTCCTGCAAGAGGCAATGGCTTCTGCAAAAGCCGTAGGCGATAAGGCTGAGCTGACAACCAATAACCATACTATTCAGCCGAAGGTAGGAACGATCACCGGATGGAATCCCTATTTCGAGCTGTTCAGCCAACCTTCTTTGGCGAATGTACCCGAAGTGTTGCTTTGGAGACAGTACAGCAGTGCGTTGAGTATCAGCCACGATGCAACTTACCGTACGAAAACGGGATGTAATGACGGTTTTACCCGTGTGTTTACAGAGTCGTTCTTGATGAAGAACGGTCTTCCAATCTATGCTGCCGGTAGTGCTTATGCCGGAGACAAGACCATCGATGCCGTAAAGAAAGACCGTGACGAGCGGCTCCAACTCTTTGTCTGGGGCGAGAGCACCCTGCTTGAGTCCGCCCCCAATGCTCTGCGGCGGGGAGCCGTGTATAGCGAGCCGGATTCGGTTCAGAACCATATCACGAACTCGGAGGCGCAACTTCGCTGTATCTCTGGGTACCAGCCGCGCAAGTATTACACTTATGATTACAACCAGACGATGAACGATGAGCTGAAAGGAACCAATGCCTGCCCGATTTTCCGCACAGCCGAAGCACTGCTCAATTATATAGAGGCTTGCTATGAGCTGAACGGTTCTTTGGATGCCACGGCACAGAGTTACTGGCAATCTCTGCGCGAGCGTGCTGGTGTAAGTACTAACTATCAGGCAACGATTGACGCTACCGACCTCTCCAAAGAGGGTGATTTCGGAGTCTATTCGGGTACGACAACTGTTTCCAAGATGTTGTACAACATCCGTCGTGAGCGTATGAACGAGCTGTTCAGTGAGGGATTGCGTTTCCAAGACTTGATCCGCTGGCGTTCATTCGACCGAATGATAACCACCAAGTGGATTCCCGAAGGTGTAAACTTCTGGGAGGCAATGTACAAGACTTACATCGACAAGAAAGGAAACGAGCCTAAGTCCGACGGGTCGGCTGAAGCTCTGGTTTCTTCAAGAACTTTGGGCAAGTACCTCAGACCGTACAGCCGATCAATGCAGGCCAGCAATGAACTGAAAGACGGATATAAATGGCACGAAGCCTACTATCTCAATCCGATCGGAATTGGCGACTTGCAAACGGCATCTCCTGACCGAAGCACCGCTAACAGCAATTTGTATCAAAATCCATATTGGCCTGTTGTGGCTGGCGGTCACGCAGAAAAATAAATGAAGAAATCATCTGCTGATTCTTATCATTATTTGGTTTGAATGAGCATATCATAATCGGTGAGCCTTGCTTTATAAAAAGCAAGGCTCACCGATTATCGTTCATTGCATTACGATCGATCATATCTGATGCGTGTTGTACAAGATCCGCTGAGATTCCTGTAACCAATAGTTAAGATGTACGCCGTTTAATAGTCTCTCATCGGGAGATTAACGCCTGTTTGAAACGCAATAGAGCCTGATTAAAAAATGGTGGAGTCTTCTTGGTAAACTTCATACCCTTTTTATCGAATCTTTATACCTTGTTCACTGAAACCCTCTACCTTTTTCATTGAAACCTTATATCTTTGAGGAGAAAACAATAGGACTTTTCTGCTAAAAAGTCCTATCGTTTTAAATGAAAAATACTATCGTTTTCCTAAAAAGGTCCTATCGTTTTATAGAAAAAGTACTATCGTTTTTTAATACAGTTCCTATCTTTTTATAAATCTCTCATTTACAGAATGTTACAGGATTGCTTTTTAGGTCATTTTTCTTGTCGTTGATTCCTTTTTTTCTGTCGTGTTTCCCTTGCCGTATCTCGCCTCTATTTTCATTTTGGCACATAGTTTCAATATAGGAATTGGGTTAAAACCGATATCTTCCGGGAGTGTTTTATGAATCGAATAACTGTGTATAAACGAGAAAAGAGGAGTTCGGTACTGAACTCCTCTTCTTTTGTAGTGGTGATTCCGTTGGGGTTCGAACCCAAGACCCACAGCTTAGAAGGCTGTTGCTCTAATCCAACTGAGCTACGGAACCATCATTTGTTGACTGCAAAAGTAGTACTTTTCATTGGGATATGCAAATTTCCGACGGCTTATTTATATTTCTTCAACAATGCATCTGCACGTTCGTCGCCCAAATCTTTGGCCTTTTGCAGGGCTTGAAGGCCTGCTGTCTTGTCTTTGCTCTGCATAAGTGCCACACCGAGAACGATGTAGGCATCGGCATACTTGGGGGCTAACTCGATGCAATGGCGGGCGCTTCGCACGGCGTCTTCAAACTGATTAACGCGCAAATGCAGCGAGGCTTTTTCGGCCCAATATGTAGGCTCGTCCGGAGTCATCAAGATGGCGCGGGCAATATCATTCAAAGCCTGTTGGAAATGGCGTATTTTCACCTCGCATTGTTCTCTTGTGTAGTAGAACTGGCTGCTTATTGGCCGTCCCAACATCAGTGAGTCGTACAGGTTGTAATCCATAATGGCCTTGCGATAGTCGCCTGCCGCCTCCCATTCTGCACCTCGGGCCAGAACGTAAGGGGCTGCCACGCTGTTCAACGGCTGCGGACACGCGGCTACGGCACTGTCTAACAAAGCCATAATCTCGCTTTTCGGCGCTTTGAGATGACTCTTGCATTGGGCCGCTTCATAGTATAATTCACCATTGCGAATGGGTGTCTTCGTCAGCGATAAAAACAAGTCGTATGCTTTCTGATAGTCACCCTGTGCATAAATAATCTGTGCCTGTTGGTGCAAATACAGCGGTTGTGGATTGATTTCATAGGCTTTACGGGCTTCATCGAGTGCTTTGTCGAGACTCCAAGCGGCAAAAGGTTTGTCGTTTTTGTATATTTCCTTTTGATAGATGACCTTAGCATAGCTCGAATGAGCTTCATCTTTCCGAGTTACTTGCCGGATAGCGGTCTCCATTTCGGATGCAGCTGCACTGAATTGGTTGGCATCTGCAAAGATCTGCGCACGTGTCGTATAGCCGTCTGCGAGCATAGGGAACTTGCGGATAAAGGCGTTTACGTAACTCATTCGCTGCAAAGAGTCGCGCCGGTCATTCGCAAGCATCAGCGTAAGCAGCGCATCTTCCTGCTTATCGGGTATCCCGGTTCTGATTCCGCAACGGTTCAACACGGGGTCGTTGACGGACAATCCTGTCAGCGTAAAGCTATTGATAAATCGCGCATCGGTTGCATACACGTCCGAATTGGTTGTGGAATGTTGCAGCAGACCGAGTACTTGACCGTTTTGATTGACATAAGGTGACCCTGTGGCATTATCTGGGGCCGGTGTTGAGAGGATGTAATAAGTGTATATCTGCATAAAAGTTTCCTTGCTCTTGATGATTGCCGACCGAATCTCAGGGGCTTTGAGCGAGTAACCGACGAGCCAAATCTTGCTCTCGGGAGCGGCCGACGACGTGGCCAATAGTGCTCCGACAGAATTTCCTTTCACGCGAAACTTGCACACATCATATAGTTCATTGGCACCGATAAGCTCTTCAACGTCCTGCTTATTGCCCTTAGCATCGACGACAACGGCCTTTGCCGCACCCACAAAAGGTGTCCACGTGCTGATGGCCGTGCCCCGGTTATCGACGAAAATACCTCTGCTCGAAGCCAAGATAGAACCGTCTTGCTTGAAAGTTGTCAGCGTAAAGACTGATTTTGCAACGTTTTTCACTGCACTGCTCTGTGCTTTTGCGCCTGTAAAAGTGATAAACAGGCAAAGCCATAAGGTAATTATCTTTTTCATATTCATATTTTTAATAATGCCTTGGCATTTGTAATCGCAGCTTCGGTAACGTCGCTCCCGCTCAACATCTGCGCTATTTCGCGAACGCGTTGGTCGTTATCCAACTCGTGCATACGACTGATGGTACCCTCGGCAGTTTCTTCTTTCGATACTTTATAATGTGTAACGCCCTGCGCAGCGATTTGAGGCAGATGCGTAATACTGATCACTTGGCGATGTTGTCCGCCCATTTCGCACATCATCCGAGCCATTTGTTCGGCCACACGACCGCTTACTCCTGTGTCTATTTCATCGAAAATGATGGTCGGGAGTTTAACGGTGCCGCTGATCATAGCCTTCAATGAGAGCATCACGCGTGCTATTTCGCCGCCCGAAGCTACATCGCTCACGGGTTGCATCGGTGTGCTTCGGTTGGCACTGAACAAGAAAGCCACTTGGTCTGCACCATCATCGGCAAGTAGTTTCTCCGTCATTTGTATCTCGAACCGCACATTAGGTATGCCTAACGGCATCAATCTTTCTCGCATTTCTTGCTCGATTCGCCGGGCCGCAGCTGTCCGTCGAGTCGTCAAATCCCTTGCAAGCTCTCTGCATTCGGCTTCATATTGAGCCACTTGTGCTTCTTGTTCTTTCAGTTCTTCATCGCTGTTATCAATGCTATTGATTTGCGTTTGTAGTCGGTCAGCTATCTGAATGAGTTCCGAAACCGATTCAACGTGGAACTTGTGTTGCAACGAATAGAGCGTATCGAGTCGTTCGTTGACGGTTGCCAAACGTCGAGGATCGAAGTCAATTGTTTCTAATTGTGTTTCGATTTCACGCGAAATGTCTTTCAGATCGATATAACAACTGTCTAAGCGAGTTGCTAAATCGGCCACATCAGGATACATCTGCTCGATGTTTTGCAGCTGATCGGCTGCCGCATTAAGACTTTCCACGATGCCGTCGTCGTCTCCTGCCAAAATCTGATTAGCCGAATAGAGGGTACTTTTGATCTCTTCGGCGTGATTCAAAAGACTTGACTCCCGTTCAAGCGACGTCTGTTCGTCTACATCTAACTGTGCTTCCGTCAGTTCTTTCAGTTGAAAACGTAGAAAGTCTTCATTATCCCTGCTCTCATTAATGGCTTTTCGCATTGCGTTTAACCGTTTTTCAGCGTCCCGGTAACCGTTAAACGCCGTGCGATATGCCGTTAGTTGCACGTCGTCTTGCGCCAGAGTGTCAATCACTTTCAGTTGAAAGTCTTCCTTATTAAGCATCAGATTCTGATGCTGACTGTGTATATCGACCAATTGTTCACCCAAATCTTTCATCGCAGAGAGTGCTACCGGCGTATCGTTGATGAACGAACGACTCTTGCCGCCAGCATTAATCTCACGCCGAAGAATACAATCTTCGGGTTCGTAATCGATGTCGTTTTCGATGAAAAACTGTCGGCGGTCATAGCCAGAAAGGTCGAAATGCGCCTCAATTACACATTTAGTTTGTCCCGACTTGATGACTTTCGTGTCGGCACGATTGCCTAAGAGTAGGCCGATTGCACCCAAAATAATACTTTTTCCGGCACCGGTTTCGCCTGTAATGACTGAAAAACCGGGTCGAAAAGCAATTTGTAACTCATCGATTAGCGTGAAATTTCTGATATATAACTGCTTGAGCATCTTTTAATTTTTGATTTTCTCCCACGCGTTTTGCTGACTGGCGTTGATCGAGAAAAGGATGTTGTAAATGCGTTCTTTTTCTTTCGGTGTACCCTTTCCTTTGTAAATATGAGCCAACTCATCGCGTTTGAAGTCGGTCCAGATTTGTGGAAGAGCACTCAGAGGCTTGTCTTCGTGACATTTTTTCAGGTCATTCTCGATCGCAGTCGAGATATTCGTGCGTCCTCTTTCAGCGTTATTGGCCATTTCGTCTAAGCCTTTGCGGTAATAATCGTATTGCAATTGGCGGAAAGGTTGCATCGCTCCATCTATGTAATCATTGATAACGGCAAAGCGATTACGCCTATCTTCAAAGGCTTTCCATCCTGTAAAATTCAACCGTTGAGCGTTGTTCACAACGTTCATACATCGCTGCAAAACAGTCTCTCCACCCATTGGAGCAAAGCTGTCAAGGTTAATTCCAATGATGAGATAGGCATAATAAGCTATCAACGCCGTGAGTTGGTTGTCTATATTGTCGTCGTTGAAGTTGAGTTGATCAAATGGTGCAAATTCAAAATCGAAATGATTGTCTGTATTATTATATAAGGTAGAGGTGTAAGTAGCATTATAAACAGGTCGGTTTGCTTGTATCAGCGCCTTGCAAGAGAATGCATTCGTGGTCGTATTATAGCTTGTCACTGTAATGTTCAAGCTACAAACAATACGCTCGTTGGGTTGAAATTGCAGATCAGTCCATTGTCGTTCGTTGACAAACTGCTCTAATGTACGTTGCAGATTATCGAAAATCGTAACATCAGTACGCTCAATTTGGTTGTGATTGATTGTTACCCGCATTCGCAACTCTTGTGAGTCTGCGGGCAGCCCCAAACTCAATATAAGCAGAAAGGTTGCAATCAATCGGTTGATGAGAGGGCATTCATTCATTGCTGATACATCAAAAGGTCTGGCATAGCTCATCGATAATATCACGAGCAACGGCTGTTTTGGGCTTCTTTTCAAATGATTTGCACGCCGATTTCGTAATAATCGTAATTTGATTGTCATCACTTTGGAATGTGGTTCCGGCGTTTCGGGTACTGTTGAGTACAATAAAGTCGAGGTGTTTGGTCTCAAGTTTGCGACGAGCATTGATTTCTTCATTGTCTGTTTCAAGTGCAAAGCCCACCAATCGTTGGGCTTTTGTTTTCCGTTCACCCAAAGTTGCAGCAATGTCGGGCGTCGGTTGCAGGTGAATAGACCATTCGTTGCCCTCCCGCTTGATTTTCGTCGTGGCCGATTGAACCGGTTTGAAGTCGGCAACTGCAGCACACAGAATACCCACATCGGCCTTTTCGAAATGCGAAAGGGCTGCATCGTACATTTCTTTACTGCTTTCTACGTTGATACGATGAATCTTTTTCGCGCACGATAGGGCCACTGGTCCGGAGATAAGGGTTACTTTTGCACCTCGTGCCAAACATTCCTCAGCCAGTGCAAAGCCCATTTTCCCACTCGAATAGTTACCAATAAAACGCACAGGATCAATCTTTTCATAGGTTGGTCCGGCCGTAATCAGCACGTGCTTCCCCGTTAATAGAGACGATTCTGCGGGTTGTTGAATATCCGAAAAATAATCGTCTAAGATTCGGACAATCGTTTCCGGATCTGCCATCCGGCCTTTTCCTTCAAGTCCACTGGCCAAAAAACCACTTTCGGGAGCAATAATTCGATTGCCCAAAATGCTGAGTTGATCTATATTCTGCTGTGTTGTAGGATGCGAAAACATATCCAAATCCATCGCAGGAGCGATGAAAACAGGGGCTTTCATCGACAAATAAGTAGTAACAAGCATATTGTCTGCAATGCCGTTGGCCATCTTTCCCAATGTGCTTGCCGTGCAGGGAGCAATCAACATTGCATCGGCCCAAAGCCCAAGATCCACGTGCGAGTGCCACGTTCCGTCTCTTTGGGCAAAGAAGTCGCTGATAACGGGGTGCTGACTCAGCGTTGCCAGTGTGACAGGCGTAATAAATTCCTTACCTGAAGGCGTAATAACGACCTGCACTTCGGCACCTCGTTTGACGAGTTCGCGGATTATCAAACACGCTTTATACGCTGCAATAGACCCCGTTATGCCTAAAACGATTTTCTTTCCTGCTAACATATCGACTGCGTTTTAATTATTTGGAATTGAATTCTCTCAATCGGATGCGGGTGAGTACTTGTTTCGTATTATTCGTGAAGTCGCCGGCCAACATCCAACTGTAATATCCCGGGTCTCTATGCAGCACGTCGGCAACAGCCCACCCCTTGTATTTCCCAAAATTGAACACTTCTTGTTTACGTGTGTTTCCGGCCTCATCGAGCAGTGGCTGACCATCTTTCCCCTTTTGGTTTTGCCAAACAATACGCCCGGCAAAATCTACATTGTCATTAATCTTTGAGAAATCAGCCAGGAAATCCATATCATTCGGCAGTGCACGATCGGCTTCTTCAGTCTGACTTGGATCATATTTCGAGAGCTCTCCTTGTAAAACGCGATATGTTACTTCTGCATCCTGGTCGGCTCTATGTGCTTCAAAATCTTCTTCCATCTTTCTTCCACAATAGAATTTGTAGGCAGCAGCCAGATTACGACGCTCCATTTTATGGAAAATTGTTTGTGCATCAATAAGCCGGCAACGTGAGAAATCGAAGTCAATACCTGCTCGCAAGAACTCTTCTGCAAGCATCGGAATGTCGAAATGATTTGAGTTGAAGCCAGCAAAATCGCATCCTTTAAACTTCTCTGACAGCGAAGCGGCCAGCGATTTGAATGTTGGTGCATCGGCAATGTCGGTATCCGTGATGCCCGTCAGCATAGAAACTTCTTTCGGAATAGTCTTTCCCGGATTCACAAAGATATTTTCACGCTCTTCTTTTCCATCCGGATACACCTTTATATAAGAGATTTGAATAACCCGATCGTTCACAAGATCAAGCCCCGTCGTCTCCAAGTCGAAGACGATTAGGGGCTTTGTCAAATTTAATTTCATATTTTTTCGTTATTCGTTCAGCAGCATCGGCATAATCAGCATCAGCACATCCTCGTTCTCGGGTTGTGTCACCGGAATGATAACTCCAGCCCGACTGGGATCTGCCAACTTAATAATCACTTCGTCACTCTCTAAGTTACTCAGAATCTCCGACAGTGAACTACCCTTAAATCCGATGTTCATTGCCTGACCGTTGTAGTCGCAAACGAGACTCTCCTTGGCACTGGTTGCGAAGTCAATGTCTTCTGAAGACAATTCAAGTTTACCCGACTCCAAATGGAAACGTATCAATTGGCTACTCTCACTGGCGAATGGAAGTACACGGCGCAAGGCTCCGAGAAGAGCTTTGCGATCAATAGTGAGCTGATTGGGATTATCTTGTGGGATGACGGAATTATAGTTAGGATAACGTCCTTCGATTAATCTGCATGAGAGAGTACCGTCTGCAAAGCGGATCTCTGCATTGCGAGCATCGAATTTAATGACGACATCGCCGCCGTCTTTGCTTAATACATTCTTCAAGAGTGTGGCTGGTTTCTTCGGTAAAATAAATGCAGCGGGAACATCACTCTTAATTGAAAAGTTCTTGTCTCGTACCAACTTATGTCCGTCACTGGCAACAATGGCCAAACTCTCTGCGGTAAGATCGAAATAGATTCCGTTCATTACGGGACGTAACTCATCTTGAGCTGTTGCGAAAAGCGTACGTGTAATGTTATCGCTCAGTACTGACGAACTGAGAGTAATAGCTGTTGCACCATCGGGAATGGGCTGAACGCGGGGATATTCGTCGGCATTTTGCGCTGTGAAGTTATATCGTCCATTCTGATACATCACATTGATTGTCAGTGCATTGAGGTCGATCTCAAATGAAAGAGGCTGTTCCGGCAGTTCTTTTAGTGCATCGAGAATTGTCCGATTGGGCACGGCAAAGTTTCCGTCGCCGTCGCATTGGTCGAGCGTGAGCACAGATTGCATAACATTCTCGCTGTCTGAGGCTGTAATATGCAGCTGATTATTACTTACATTGAATAAGAAACTGTCAAGAATAGGCAGTGAATTTCTACTGTTTATCACCTTCGCCAATGTCTGCAAACGGTTGCTGAGAGCCGTACTGGATAATGTAAATCGCATTAGTATTTATCTTTTAGTTATTACTCGATAATTATTAATTAGGTACAAAAATACAAAAAAGCGGTGTGCCAAGCAAAAAAAAGGCGGGAAAAGTTTCGCATTTTAGAACTATTTTATTAATTTCGCATCTCGAAGACAGGCCTGAACAGCCATAAACTATAAACAAACAAGAAGATGGAATTACAAGGAAAAGTAATCGCAGCATTACCGGAGAGAAGTGGAGTTTCGGCTCGTGGAGAATGGAAAGCGCAGGATTTCGTCATCGAAACACACGAAGCTTATCCACATAAGATGGTGTTCACCGTATTCGGTGCAGACCGCTTAGCCCGGTTCAATATACAGATCGGACAGGAAGTGATGGTCTCTTTTGACATCGATGCACGTGAATACAACGGCAGATGGTTCAACAGCATCCGCGCTTTTGATGTTCGGATGGTTGATCCGGCTTCTATCGGAATGCAAGTTCCGCCCCAAGCACCGATGGATTCTGCACAACCCGCAGCTCCGCAAAGTGATGCCCAGGCTCCGTTCCCACCTCAAATGCCGGAGAATAGTGCCGATGATCTGCCATTTTAAGTGGCATTAAGAAATTGATTTTATCTCGACCTGTCATTAGAGAAAATAGAATTAATGTTCGCTTGTATATAACTGAGAATCAGATAAGTATAGATTGCATTGCGTTTAGTTGTTATTTGTCTTACGTTTAACGGTTAAACGAACGATGATTAACAGTTAATTGCAGTGTAATTAACGGTTAATTAGAAACGAAAAGACGAAAGGGTGGAAAGTAAGAGATATTTTCCACTCTTTCGTCTTTTCGCTTCCCTATTTGTAATCGGTTATTATTTCAGCTTCGTAATCAGCTTTCTCAATCTGTCGGTTACCTTGTCATCAACGGCTTCTATGGGCATAAAGCCTTCCGTCAAACCGAGAATATCTTTCATAACGAATAATAATCGAGAAGCAAATTTCTTGATCCTGAGATGACGAAGCATTTTTGTCAGTCCGTCTTCATTGTAATTCTCAAAGCGAATCAGTTCGAACAGATCGATGAGATGTCGCATCGAGACATTACGATGACTGATTTCATATTTAAGATTGAGCATCATCGTGCAGATCATCCGTTCCGTTTCGCCGTCTTCTTCGGTGAAATCATCTAAACAGTTACGGGTAAACAGACTGCCGGTAAACACCTGTTCACGTTCCAAATGTCCCGTAGGGATAGATAGACTTGTGGGGAAGCGGTCAATGTGTTCAATGGAAATATCGGGTAAAGGGTGTTGAAGTCGGACGAGACCCAGCTTAATTATGTCGAGCACTCCTTCATCATTAGTATAGATAAAGATGCGTCTCCATTCCTCATCAGACAATTTCGACAGACAGGCTGCAGCTTCTTTACGCAGTCGATCGTTACTTGCGACCATCTCATCAATCCCGAATTGTAGGAGAAAACAGATGGCATCTTCAGTCTGTTCGCCGATCATAGCATAGCAATTGGAGTCGAGTACTTTCTGATAAAGCGCCATCATCTGTTGTGCCATATCGTTATCCGACAGTTCATTGGTAAGTAGTGAATTTCTGATTACTTGTGTTTTGTCATTCCATCCCAAGTGTTTAAAAGTCTCATTCTCCATCGAATTGCAGAGATGTACAGCCGAAACAGTCTCTGCCATAATGCGTTGATAAGCAATAATTTGTATCGATTTGTTTCGATGTTTCTTGTGAATGATCCACGGTTGAAGCCCTCCCATCGGCGAGAACACGGTTGGGATACTTTGTTGTTTGGCTTTCGCAGCTAATCGAGCTGATGCATATACCCACGCACCTATAATGTGAATGAGATCGTAGTCGACAATGGATTTCGGCTGTTTGGCTGTCACCTCAATCTCTGCCGATGGTTGCAGATAGTGGCTGAGAATAGAAACAAACTTGTGATTCGTCTCTATCCGGTCTATTGTCCGGGGTATATAAATCAATATTCTCATCGTTTTGGGGTATAAACGTTTATAGTTTATGACTTGTAAAGTCATTTTTGTCGGCCGAAGAATATCGCATTCGGTTGGCAAAGCTATGCCAAATCATACTTAACTCATAGGGAATAATCTTCCAAAGAGCGATATCCTCCTTGAATTGCATCGTCATTTGATGTGCGAAAAATATCCTAACAATCACCGTTATGAGTAAAGCCACACCAGCGGCGATATTAATTATCCAGTCGTTAACGATAATCCCATAAGTAAAACTTGAACAAATGGCAATAAAATTGATGTATATCAGCCATATATCGAGATTATAAAGCAGACGATGAACCGCAGTTCGTTGTAAGAATTTGCGTGTTTCGAGGTAAAAAAGATGATTATTGCGCCATGTTTTTGGGGTGGGCGACTCTTCACGTAGCCACGCTTCTTCAGCCGTTTCGACAACAGTCGTACCCCTTCGGGCATACTTATTCACAATGAAATCGTATTCACCGCGTAACAAGTGCAGGTTTCCGCTGTAACCATTGGCCTCCATAAAGTCGCTCTTTCGGAATGAAACGCTGTGTCCGCAACCACGATACGCCGTACTCTTAATAGCTTCTTGCGCCGTATAACAGAACAATCGCAGCCTCTCAAACTTATAGTAATCAGGCGTTTCTGTCTCAAATCCATTGTAACCGATGACTAAATGTTTGTCGTCTCGGAAGTTTCGGGCCAACGTTTCCAACCATTTCGAAGACACAGGAACACAAAATGGTTCTATCAATACAATCCATTCGTAACGCGCTGCTTTAACTCCCAGAGTCACGGCGAGCTTCTTTCGACTCATATATCGCGATGAATCGGGTATGAAAGTAGTATAAAGGTGCTTGTTATCAGCATATCTTTTGAGGATATCTTCGGTTTCATTATCTCCCTTTTCTATGACAACAATTACCTGAAAGTCTGTCGGATATTCTTGATTGATGATCGATGAGAGGTTACGAGCAAGTTCCTCGGGCTGATCATGCGCAGTGATGACAATGCTGACAGGCTGCAATGGCGTAGCTATTGCAGCGTTATCATTTTCTGTCCGATATTTCCGCGCACTACGTTTCCATCTAAAAAACGGATTGAAAAGCGGTGTAACGAGCGCCGATAAGAGGATAGATATGCTGATAATAAGTGTAAGAGGATGGATGCTCATTGGTCTATTTCTTCTTTGATAAAACTTGCCGGCAGGCTCCGACAGTTGTATTGATTAGCCATTATTTCGCCATACGCACCGGCGGAACGTATGGCCAACAAGTCGCCTCGATGACAACGAGGCAACGATATGGTCTTGGCAAAGATGTCACTCGACTCGCATATCGGTCCGACTACATCGTAAATGGCCTGCGGTTCACTGCTTGTTAGATTCTCAATCTTATGCGAAGCCTGGTAAAGTGCAGGTCGGATGAGGTCTGTCATACCCGCATCGACGATGACAAATTGTGTTGTTGAGCCTTGTTTTACATACAAAACGCGAGTAATCAGGCTGCCACATTGGGCCACCACAGCTCTTCCCAATTCGAAATGCAACTGCTGGTGGGGACGCAGTTGTAAGTTTTCTGCATAGGTATTGAAATAAGAACGGAAGTCAGGAATTGGCTGTTTGTCTGGCGTTTGATAATCGACGCCGAGCCCGCCGCCCACATTAATGACCTCAATTTGAATACCTCGGCGCTCTAATTCGTCTTGAATCATATTGATGCGGGCGCATAGTGAGGCAAAATCTTGCATCTGCACAATCTGGGATCCAATGTGAAAATGCAGGCCGATGAGTTGGATGTGTGCTGTCTGTTCAGCCATTTCGAGAACCGACTGTACGTCTTTCATCGCAATACCGAACTTGTTTTCAGCACAGCCTGTTGTGATATGGGCATGCGTATGGGCATCAATGTCGGGGTTGATACGCAGACATATGCGTGCCATTTGTCCCTTTTCGGCAGCCAGCTCATTGATAATTGCGAGCTCAGGTGCACTTTCCACGTTGAAACAAAAGATGTTCTTATCGAGTGCAAGACGAATTTCCCAATCGTTTTTACCTACTCCTGCAAAGACGATTTGATCTGTCTGAAACCCCGACTCGATAACTCTCTCGATCTCGCCGCCGCTTACACAGTCGACACTTAACCCCGCTTCACGAATGATTTGCAGCACTTTTGGGTTGGCATTTGCTTTCACCGCATAATGAATAACATAGTTTTCGTGTCGTGCTATTTCATTATTAATAGTCTGCAAGGTGGCCCGAAGCAAGTCGGTGTCATAATAATAAAAGGGTGTTTGCAAGTTGTCGAACTTATCAATAGGGAACATCTGTGTCATCGTTTACGTCTGCTCCTTATTTGAAAAGCACATTGTTAAGACTCTGCAAAGCCTGTTTCTTATCCGACTCTTTGATGAGAAACGAGATATTGTAATTGCTTCCGCCATACGAAATCATCCGCACGGGAATATCTTTCAGCGCTTCCGTGGCCCGCGTTTCAAATCCTTTGTTACTCCAATGTAAATCTCCGACAACGCAAATGATGCACATCCCACTGTCAACAGTCACTGTTCCATACTTCTTTAACTCGTCTACAATCTCGACTAACCGTGAATTATTGTCTATACTCATTGAAACGGCAACTTCACTGGTAGCTATCATATCGATGGGAGTTTGATAACTCTCGAAGATTTCAAATACTTTGCGAAGAAATCCAGCTGCAAGCAGCATATGACTCGACCTGATCTGGATGGCGGTTATATTGTCTTTGGCTGCCACGGCTTTGAATTTGCCGTGCGAAAGATGATTATCAACCAGCGTACCTTCTGCTTCCGGATCCATAGTATTCTTCAAACGGACAGGTATTCCGGCGTATTTGGCAGGCTGAACACACGTCGGATGCAGAATCTTTGCACCGAAATAAGCTAGCTCTGCGGCCTCTTCAAAGTTCAATTGATGCACAGCCTCAGTGTGATCGACGATTCGCGGATCATTATTGTGCATCCCATCGATGTCCGTCCAGATCTGAATCTCTTCGGCATCAAGTGCAACTCCCACTAATGAAGCCGTATAATCGGAACCTCCGCGCAGCAAGTTATCCACCTCACCATAGGCATTTCGACAGATAAAACCTTGTGTGAGATAGATCTGATAACCCGTATTTTCAGCCATTAGAGCCGTAAGATGTTCTTTTATATAAGGTAAATCAGGTTCCGAATTTTTATCTGTGCGCATAAAATCGAGTGCATTCAACAAGACAACTCGAATGCCCTGTTCTTGCAGATAGCTCGCAACCATATTCGTACTGATAATTTCTCCCTGCGCGACAATATGCTTTTCTTCAAACGAAGTAAACAGATCCTTTGTGAAAGAACGAAGATATTCGAACTCATTTCGTATAAATTCACACATCTTCTGTTTGTATTCGTCAGTGGAATATAAATCTTCGATATGCTGAAAATACTTTCTTTCCAATGTATTGATTACCTCATTGGCCCCTTCGGGATTCTTTTTGTAAAGATAATCAGCGGCTTCTATCAGTGCATTTGTCGTTCCCGACATTGCTGACAAGACAATAAACGTACTCTCACCGGAGGCTGTGACCAAAGCGGCTACATTCTTCATACGGTCTGCTGAACCGACAGACGTGCCGCCGAATTTCATTACTTTCATACGCATTTGATTAAAAAAACTATGTAAATAGGTTCAGTCTTCTTCGCCGTCTTCCGTCAAATCCAACTTGTTATATGCTTCTGTTACCTCTTCAAGGATGTTATTCTTGCACTGATAGACGATTCCCGGGAATCGGTCAAGCATCTGAATATTGTGCGTTGTCATAATAACGGCCGTACCTGACTGTGTGATTTGTTTCAGCAAAGCAACAATATGGGCAGCCGTTTCTGCATCTAAGTTACCCGTCGGTTCATCAGCAATGATGATTTTAGGTCTATTGAGAATCGCTCTTGCAATGGCAATACGTTGCTGTTCACCGCCCGACAGCTCGTGCGGCATTTTGTTTCGCTTGTCTTTCATTCCCACGCTGTCGAGCACTTCATTGATACGCTCATCGATTTCGGCCTTATTTTTCCATCCCGTTGCCTTCAAAACGAAATGCAGATTCTTGTAGATGTTGATGTCACGAAGCAATTGGAAATCTTGAAAGATGATTCCCATCTCTTTACGCAGGGCCGGAATCTCTTTTCGTTTCAATGTTTTCAAATCACGACCGAGCGCTTCTGCTTTCTCGGCTTCGTCTTGATTGATGTCAAGCTCACAGTAGATCGTTTTGAGCAATGACGTCTTTCCCGATCCTACTTTCCCGATGATGTAGATAAATTCACCCTCATCGGCTTTGAAATTTGCCTCTTTCAGGACGAGCTCGTCATCCTGATATATATTTACTTTTTGGTAATCTATTAACATTCCGCTTGATATTTAGACAATAATATGACTTTCGTCCGTGCTATTTTGTGGCAAAGTTACGAATTTTCTATTGAATAATGTGTCTTCATTTCAATATTTTGGTGTCGAATGTGAAATAATATGGCAGGTCAGGAAAACAGAAACGGAACTGGTTTTCAGATGAGTTTATAATACCGATAGGGTAGGAAGGGGAAGCCGTTGCACACGGTTCAACTCTTAATAATATTACAATAGAAAAGCATTCATTTTGTAAAAGATTCACAGTTGAGTATTTAGTAAAATAAATTGATTACCCTTTGTGAGAATTAAATATTTTCAAACGGATGGAGAATCGGCTGAAAATACGCGATAAATAAACGCTTATAAACAGGTGGTTCGACTCAAAATTCTTTGTAACTCACCGTTAGTTATAAGACGAAAAGATCCTTTTAGGATTCCTATTAACACTCTTTTAGCACACGAATAAGTGTTAATGAGAAGATAAAAAACTGTATTTGAAAAGAAAATAGACGGATTTTCGATATACGATTAATAATCAAACAATTTTTAATGGATTATTTTTCCGTTCCCATTTGCTATTTCGAAAAGATGAAAAAGTAAATAAAATTTATATCTAATAATGAAAATGTAAAGATAACAGATGCATTTTCAATTATTCGCCTTGGTTCTCGGCAGCCCGTAACACAATGCTGGTGGCACCGATGGTAAACAGTGTTCCGTCTGTGATGATACGTCGTTCGCGGTCGCCCAAGATATCGTTGCCTACAAAAGTGCCCGTATAACTCGGTCCGTCTCGCAATATATATATCAACGCTCCACGCTTGTCGCGGCTCACATTGATAGTGCAATGTGTCATATCTATGCTGGGATCACGAGTCTCGATGGGGCAATTGATACCGCTGTTTTTCATATATCGGCCGATAATATTATCACCCATACAGAGCGGAATGACTTGTTTGTAATGAAAAACATTCTCTATCACCACGATAGAACCGTATTTCTGAGCATTTGTCTGTTCGTCTAACACCTCGTCCTTTTGCGTGTTTCGGAGCTTAGAAACGCCGATTCGAATACCGAATTCCTTGCCACACGCCGAACATTGAAATACCAATGATTTGCCGGGTGCATATTGCGTTTCATCGAAAGTGATGTAATTGTCGCACTTAGGACAGCGTACTCGTTTCATTGTTGATGACGATTAAAAGGACATTACTTGATGAACATTACCCATGCCTCAGCAAATTCGCTGTGCCGATGCAGTTTTTTTAACACGGTATAAGCTTCATTTTTCGTCTCGAATTGACCGAAAATTACTTTCGCTCCTTTGTTTCTGTATAAGACAGCAGCTTCTTTATAACCGTCGCGATGTAGCTGATCAACGTAGATTCGAGCGTTTTTGCGGGTAACACGACTGGCCAAAATGATGCTGTAATAAGGACTCTCCCTTTCTGTTTCAACCGATTCTTCCGTAAGTTTCTGAGTCTTTCGTGCAGCCATTTCGGTTTGAAGAGTTTGTGATTCGGGCTTGGTCAGTCGGATAGGAACTTGTCCTATGGTGATGTCCTTAGGCATAATACGATAGAGTAAACCTGTATCGATTTTGCTCGTCTGCATAATCTGATTCGCATCATTGCTCAAACGGGTAGGGAAAAGCAAAAAAGCCAGGACAACACAAACTGCAATGGCAAGATCGCGTAAAACACTTATGCGGATGCTGACAGTCTTTTCTGTCTCGTTGTCTGTTGCTTGCGATTCGGATGTAGATGTCTTTTTCGTCTGCGATCGCAACTCAACGACTTGTGCAGATACCGTTATCGGACGTTCAATTTCGGCGCTTTCAGATGTTGTTTCGATGTCTTTCGTCTCTTCAGTAACGGCTTTCGGCGAAACAATTGACAACGAACTGGTGAGTATGGGGAACTCAAACGAACTGAGTCCATATAAATCCGGCGTGAGAATTCCGGCCTCACTGGGTTCAAACTCATAGTGACCTTCTTCGTTCAAACAAATCGTTCCGATATAGTTCAACTCATAATGTCCCTCTTCATTAAGCCTTTGCTTCATTTCACACACATCGTTCTCGATACGCCGAAGCGCTTCGGGATAACTGATGTCATATGCTTCTACATAGGAAAGGGCCAAGAGCGAGTCGTTCATTGTAAGTTGGGGATTGAATCCGAGTGTACGTAGTGGGGGAAGAAAAAGCTGTTCCGTTTCGGCATATCGGGCCTCTACGTGGTGTGCCGTAAAGCCTCCGAAGCCTGGTACAATCACACAATCATTGCTCAAAAGCAGTATTTCGATATGTCTTTCTAATTCAATCACGTTTGCAAAATTACGTCTTTTCCTTGAAAGCGACAAGTTATTTTCTTGAAAAAATCGGTTTTCGTCATAACGGAAAGATAAATCTTATCGGAAGATTGGCAGTTATCAAATATATTGTTTACCTTTGTCGGTAAATTTAAAGACACGTTAAGATTTATGAAATATATCAAGACCGAGATCGAGGGAGTATTTATCCTTGAACCCAAGGTGTTTAACGACAGTCGGGGTTACTTCTTTGAAACTTGGAAAAAAGCGGAGTTTGAATCGTATGTAGGGGCTGTCAATTTCATTCAAGACAATGAATCGAAATCGAGTTTTGGTGTTTTACGCGGCCTTCATTATCAAAAAGGAGCACACTCTCAGGCTAAACTCGTGCGGGTCATTAAAGGACGTGTTATGGATGTTGCCGTAGATCTTCGTAAAAAATCGTCAACTTTCGGACGCTATGTAATGGTTGAGTTGAGCGATGAAAACAAACGGCAGTTCTTTATACCGCGAGGATTCGCTCATGGATTCCTTGTTTTGAGCGACGAAGCTATCTTTACGTACAAAGTAGACAATGCTTACGCGCCGCAGGCTGAAGCGAGCATCCGCTGGGATGATGCTGAAATCGGCATTGATTGGCCCATAGATGCGAAAGATGTGGTGACGAGTGAGAAAGACCTTAACGCCAAACGCTTGTGCGAAGCTGAAATTTTCGAGTAATGAATATTGCCATTGTCGGAACCGGATATGTAGGACTTGTGTCGGGAGCGTGCTTTGCCGACACTGGTGCTTTGGTGACTTGCGTGGATGTTGATACGCAGAAGATTGAACGATTGCAGCGTGGCGACATTCCCATTTATGAGCCCGGATTGGATGAACTCGTGTTGAAGAATATTTGTGCAGGCCGACTTCGGTTTACTACTTCATTGGCTGAAGTACTGAACGAACAGCAAATCGTATTCTCGGCAGTAGGTACGCCGCCTGATGAAGACGGCAGTGCCGATCTTAGTTACGTGCTGCAAGTGGCCCGAACGATAGGGGAGAATCTTCAAAAATATATTGTCGTGGTCACGAAAAGTACGGTTCCGGTGGGTACGGCACGTCAAGTGAGGGAGACAATACAGGGCGAACTCAATCGTCGTGGCGTCGAAATAGATTTCGATGTGGCCAGTAACCCAGAGTTTTTAAAGGAAGGTAACGCTATCAAAGACTTTATGAGTCCCGATAGAGTAGTTGTAGGTGTAGAGAGCGAAAAGGCCCGTTCGTTGCTCACTCGGCTTTACAAACCGTTCTTGCTCAATAATTTTCGCGTGATATTTATGGATATTCCCAGCGCCGAAATGACCAAATATGCGGCCAACTCGATGTTGGCCACGCGTATCTCATTTATGAACGACATCGCCAATCTCTGTGAGTTGGTGGGCGCTGACGTGAATATGGTTCGTGCCGGAATTGGCAGCGATACGCGTATCGGCCGTAAATTCCTGTACGCCGGATGCGGTTACGGCGGCAGTTGTTTTCCAAAAGACGTAAAGGCACTCATCAAAACGGCTGATGATGCAGGCTATTCGATGGAAGTATTGAAGGCTGTCGAACGGGTCAACCGACAGCAAAAAAGCATTTTGTTTACGAAATTGCAAGCCGCGTTCCAGGGTGAGTCATTGGCTGGAAAGACAGTTGCCGTGTGGGGATTATCATTCAAACCTGAAACCGATGATATGCGTGAGTCGACGGCTTTGGTGATGATTGACCACCTGATCAAGGCTAGTTGCCGCGTGAAGGTTTACGATCCCGTGGCAATGGATGAATGTCGGCGTCGCCTGGGCAATGCCATCGCATACGGACGAGATATGTACGATGTTGTGCTTGATGCCGATGCACTGCTCTTAATTACGGAATGGAAAGAGTTTAGGTTGCCTAATTGGGATGTCATCGGCAAGGCAATGCGTCGCCGATTAATTATCGACGGGCGGAATATTTTCGATTCAGGCGAACTGAAAGAGGCTGGATTTGAGTATTATTGTATCGGTCGTTGACCCTATATAAAAAGAAATAATGAAACAAACAAATTATCTTGTCATCGTATTTGCTTGCTTGTTGCTGTTTGGCTCGTGTAAGAGTCGAGACGCAAAGTTGGATTCTTCCCTCGCAGAAGACCTCAAAGCAAAACAGATGTTACAAGGAATCTGGGTGAACGAAGACGAAGAAGACGTGGCCTTTCGTGCCAAAGGCGATTCTATTTTCTATCCCGACACCACCAGTCAGCCCGTTTCTTTTCAGGTGTTTGGCGATACGTTGGTACTTCACGGAGCTAACAACGTGAAATATTTAATTGTGAAGCTCAAACCGCATCTATTCATTTTTAAGAATCAAAACGGTGAAACTGTCAGACTGACATTGAGTAATGACAAAGCCGATTTAATGGCTTTTGACATCCGGAGACCGCAAGCTTTGAATCAAAATCGGCTGATCAAGCGCGATACTGTAGTCACTTTTGAGGGGCAACGATATCATAGCTATGTACAAGTAAACCCGACCACATTCAAGGTTGTTAAAACTTCGTATAACGATGAGGGTGTAGAGGTGGACAATGTTTATCACGATAATATCATACACATCAGTATTTTTAAGGGTGCACAAAAACTTTTCTCACGCGACTTCCATAAGAATGATTTCCAAAATAAAGTCCCTGCCGACTTCTTGAACCAAAGCATATTGAGCGATATGCAATTAACGTACGTCGATGTAGTCGGTCTTCATTACAATACTTCTATCTGTATGCCCGATAATCCCAGTAGCTATTTGATTGAAGTTATCATTTCTTACACAGGAAAAATGACGATGCAAATAACTAATCATTAAGAAAACAAATTGTTATTTCTTGTTTAAGAAGTCTGGAAGTTAAAGAATAAAGGAGTTAAACCAAATACTAAATCAATGGTTTAACTCCTTTATTCTTTAACTCCTGAATTTCAGAACATCATCCACAACAAAAAAGCACGATCAATTGGGCTGTAAAGATTCTCAGGAACATACTGAGTGGATAGACCGTTGAGTAACCGATGGCCGGTGCTTCTTTGGAACAAGCCTGATTGGCATAAGCTAATGCAGGTGGATCGGTACACGTTCCGGCTAGCATTCCCATAATAGTGAAATAGTTGAATTTGTATTTCAGGCGGGCAATCGTGCCGATAATCAGAATCGGAATGATTGTGATCAACACACCGGTGTAAACGTATTTCAGTCCATCTCCTTCGATAACGGTTTGCCAGAAATTGGCTCCAGCCTTGATTCCGACACTTGCTAAGAAGAGCACAAGGCCGATTTCACGCAGCATCATATTGGCAGAGGTCGTGGTATAAGTAACGAGTTTCATCCTGTAACCGAATCTACCGACAAGAATAGCGATAATTAACGGACCACCAGCAATACCGAGTTTCAAAGGTGCGGGCATTCCGGGAATAGCAATGGGAATACTCCCGAATAGGATTCCGATGATAATGCCGATAAAGATAGTAGCAATATTGGGGGCATCAAGTCGCTTCACAGAGTTACCCATCATATCAGCTACACGGTTGACATTATCTTCGGGACCAACAACCATCACGCGATCGCCCACGTTGAAACGGTGATCACGACTGGCAAAAAGGTCGATTCCTTGGCGTGTGATACGTGTGATGTTAACACCATAGACGCTGTTGAAATGGATTTTACCCAATGTTTTTCCGTTCATTGATGGTTTGGTAACAACAATTCGACGTGAAACCATCGGTTGTGCCTTGTCTTCGGCGGTCCATTCGGCATCAATTAGCGGACCGATAAAGGCCTGGATGGCTTCGGCATCGGCCGTAGCACAGACAATGAGCACCTCATCACCGAGTTCGAGTACAGTCTCTTGCAGTGGAATTGAAACTTCGCCATCATGCAAAAGGCGTGTACACACGAAGTCGCGATTTAAGAATTCGGAAATCTGTTCCAATGTACGGCCTGCCATATAGGCATTGCTCACTTTGAGATGCATAATATGCGGCTTGGCGTGCGGGTTATCAGCTTCCTGCACATCAAGTTCTTTCTCTTCATCACTGAGATTTACACGACAGATATAACGCACAGCAATGGTGGCACCAATGATACCCAACACACCTAAAGGATAAGCGCAAGCGTATCCGGAAGCGATTTCTGGCACAGATCCTTGTGCAAAAACACTGGTAAGAGCTTCCTTGGCGGCACCAAGACCCGGTGTGTTTGTCACAGCACCATAAAGTGTTCCGACCATCATCGGGAGGTTATTCTTATCGTTGGTATCGAAGAACAAATAATAACATCCGAACATAACGCCGATGTTGAGCACGATGAGTGCTGTGGAAAGAAGATTGAGCGTAATTCCGCCTTTACGAAAACTCTCGAAGAATCCGGGGCCGACTTGAAGTCCGATACAGAAGACAAAGAGGATGAGTCCGAAGTCTTGAATGAACGTCAGAATGTTGGTGGGAGCTGTAAAGCCCACATGTCCTGCCACGATTCCGGCAAAAAGGACGAATGTTACACCGAGAGAAATTCCTCCGACTTTAATTTTTCCCAGGTAGACTCCACATGCAATAACGATAGAGTAGAGCAGCGCGATATGCGCCACAGAGTCAGTTGTTGTAAAGAGGTTAATTAACCATTCCATAATAATAGTAGTGTTATTCGACTGCAAAAGTACAGATTTATTTACAGATACCAAGTAAAGTGCGTGGAAAAATCGCCAAATATCCTTGTCTTTGCCTGTTTTCTTCAAGTTTTTGTACTACCTTTGCAGCTGAAAAAGACTTACAGAGATTTTGATAAGATAAAAATGGAGAAAATTAAAGGTTATTCCGAATGTCTCCTACGCAGAAAACTCGACTTGCTTCTGCGTACAGGAAAGATCTTGGTGGAGAGTTCGGCCGACACAAGTCGCATTATGCGCAATATGAAACGCACTGCAGCGTATCTCGGTTTGCCCGAAGACGTTCTGCATATACACATTAATTACAATATGTTGATGGTGAATTTGAGCGATGAAGAACATTCATTCTCGAAGTTTCAACGTTGTGACAAGCACGGTATCAATATGGAAGCGATCTCTGCTGTCAGTCGACTGTCTTGGCGAGCCATCAGTGAAGATTATTCACTTGAGCAATACGAAGTTGCTTTGGAAGAAATAGGCTCACGAAAACGGAACTATACTCCTTGGCAGGTAGCTATTGGAGCAGGGTTTGCCTGTGGTGGATTCTGCATTCAATTTGGTTGTGATTGGCCAGCATTTCTCTATGCTTCTGTTGCTGCTATTCTTGGATTCAGACTTCGCACAAAGCTCAATGAAATCGGCTCCAATGGCTATGCCAATATTGCTTTTGCTGCATTTCTCTCCACATTATTGGCTTTTTTAACGGCCTTTATTTCGATGCCCGTCATCGAGTCTTTATTACCCACTTGGCTGATACCTTTCACCCATTCTGCCACACCGTGGCATCCATTAATGGCCTGTGCGCTGTTTATCGTGCCCGGTGTACCGTTGATTAATTTCGTCAGTGATATGTTGGACAACAATATCGAAGTGGGAATTGTACGGGCGGTGAACACACTACTGATGGTTGCAGCAATGGCGTTCGGTATCGCACTTGCTATTAAGATCTGCGGAATCGACAATTTCGTGAAAGATTTGCCGATGATACCTCATCATTCTTATATAGAGTATGCTATTGCTGCGGCTATTTCGGCAATGGGATTCTCTATGATATTCAACCTTCCGAAGCGTTTATTGTGGGTGGTAGCCATCGGTGGTATTATTGCTGTGTGTTCGCGGAACTTTGTCAACTTAGGGCCCAGCAATAATAATATAGGACTTGATTGGGGACCTGTGCTCGGTTCGCTCATCGGGTCATCGCTCATTAGTATTATTACCATTAAATTGGTGCACGTATTTCATACTCCACACCATTGTATCTCCATTCCGAGCGTTATCCCAATGGTGCCAGGGGTGCTGATGTATCGTGCTCTTTTCGCCATTATCGAGATGCACGGTGTGGTGGGCGAAGTTACCATTGCCACGCACAATGCTATTCGTGCGTCACTGCTGATATTGTGTATTGCTATCGGTGTAGCCATTCCCAATATTTTCGCTCGTCGTTGGATTGCTCCCGATCGTAGGCACAAATTGGAACGACTGATTGCAGAGCGTAAGAAACGCGGTGGATTTGTAGATCTCCATTGCATAGAATAAAGAATGACATATATGTCAGTGCTATCGTGCCAAAACTGTCACTGAGTAGTCTTTGGCACGATTTTGGCAGAGTAAGAAGTAATTCTCAATGAGATAACATTTAAACAATTAAAATATAACAGGATTATGAACATTAAACCATTAGCAGACAGAGTGCTTGTACAACCTGCTACTGCGGAAGAGAAAGTTGGTGGAATCATTATTCCCGACACGGCAAAGGAAAAACCATTACACGGCAAGATCATCGCCGTAGGTAACGGAACGAAAGATGAAGAAATGGTATTGAAAGCTGGCGACAATGTACTTTACGGCAAATATTCAGGTACCGAGCTTGAGTTTGAAGGTGAGAAATATTTGATTATGCGTCAAAGCGACGTGCTGGCAGTATTAGATAAGTAATTGTTTAATTTCAATCATTCAAATAAATTATTATGGCAAAAGAAATTAAATTTAACATAGAAGCCCGCGATTTGATGAAGCAGGGCGTGGATCAGTTGGCCAATGCTGTTAAGGTTACATTAGGACCAAAAGGGCGTAACGTTGTTATTGAAAAGAAATTCGGTGCTCCACAGATCACTAAAGATGGTGTAACTGTTGCTAAGGAGATCGAGTTGGAAGATCGTTTTGAAAATACTGGTGCACAACTTGTTAAAAGTGTAGCTAGCA
The DNA here is from genome assembly GCF_963541955.1 of Hoylesella pleuritidis. Classification (NCBI taxonomy): domain Bacteria; kingdom Pseudomonadati; phylum Bacteroidota; class Bacteroidia; order Bacteroidales; family Prevotellaceae; genus Hoylesella; species Hoylesella pleuritidis. Next base: position 111,003 of record NZ_CAUTUT010000003.1, read on the forward strand.
AAACTGGAGATGATGCTGGCGACGGAACAACAACGGCTACTATATTAGCGCAGGCTATCGTGACAGAAGGTTTGAAAAACGTTACTGCGGGAGCTAATCCGATGGATTTGAAACGTGGTATCGACAAAGCTGTCAATGCTATTGTCGAGTTCATTAAGAGCAAAGCTGAGAAGGTAGACGATAATTACGAGAAAATAGAACAGGTTGCTACGGTGAGTGCTAATAACGATCCTGAAATAGGTAAATTGCTGGCTGACGCGCTGCGCAAGGTTTCTAAGGATGGCGTTATTACGATTGAAGAAAGCAAGAGCCGTGAAACGAATATCGGTGTTGTAGAAGGAATGCAGTTTGATCGCGGTTACTTGTCCGGCTATTTCGTTACGGATGCCGACAAGATGGAGTGTGTGATGGAGAATCCCTATATTCTCATCTATGACAAGAAGATCAGCAATCTTAAAGATTTCTTGCCGATTCTTCAGCCGGCAGCTGAGAGTGGGCGTCCGTTGCTTGTTATCGCTGAGGATGTCGATTCTGAAGCACTGACCACGTTGGTTGTCAATCGCTTGCGTGGCGGCTTGAAGATCTGTGCTGTTAAGGCACCAGGCTTCGGCGATCGACGTAAAGCTATGCTCGAAGATATTGCCGTACTGACCGGTGGTGTTGTCATCAGTGAAGAGAAAGGGTTGAAACTCGAACAAGCAACTCTCGAAATGATGGGTACGGCTGACAAGGTTACGGTTTCCAAGGATAATACTACCATCGTTAACGGAGCTGGTGACAAGAAGAACATTACCGATCGTGTGGCTCAGATTAAAAATGAGATTGCTAATACCACAAGCTCTTACGACAAAGAGAAACTGCAAGAGCGTCTTGCCAAATTGGCTGGCGGTGTAGCTGTTCTCTACGTAGGTGCTAACAGTGAGGTCGAAATGAAAGAAAAGAAAGACCGTGTTGACGATGCACTCTGTGCTACTCGTGCAGCCATTGAAGAAGGTGTTGTTGCTGGAGGCGGTACTACGTATATCCGCGCATTGGATGCATTGAAGGACTTGAAAGGCGATAACGCCGACGAGCAGACCGGTATCAATATCGTAGAACGTGCCATTGAGGAGCCCCTCCGTCAGATTGTGGTCAACGCAGGAGGTGAAGGCGCTGTCGTTGTACAGAAAGTTCGCGAGGGAAAGGGTGATTACGGTTATAATGCCCGCACTGATGTGTATGAGGATATGCACAAAGCTGGTGTTATCGATCCGGCCAAAGTGGCACGCGTTGCACTTGAAAATGCAGCTTCTATTGCAGGTATGTTCCTCACAACGGAAGGTGTCATTGTAGACAAACCCGAAGAGAAGCCGACAATGCCGATGGCTCAACCGGGTATGGGTGGAATGATGTAAAAGAATAAAATAATTATGAATGGAAGAAGGGGGCAGTCTTTACAGATTGTCCCCTCTTTTGTAGGTCCTAACAATACATAGTTGACATTACCTCTTCTTATGTATAGTTATTAGTAATAGTGTAGTAGGCCTGGTATAGGGTTTTAGAAAAAAGGATATAGAAATTCTGTGAAAAAGGGATAGATTTTTGAGAAAATGGTTGTGGTTAATGGCCGAACGCCTTGCAATAAACAGTTCATTGCAAGGCGTTCGGCTGTCTTTTTAGTAATATTCGAGAGTATTTTAAACGATGTTTGGCGAGATTTCTACCACAATTCTTTTTTCTTATGACTCACCTCCTTCCTCCTTTATTGCTAAAAAGAGGTTATATCCTGCTGATTTGTTTGACCCCTTTGACCACACGGAGTTTCTTCAACAGAGCCTCTAACTTGCTTACATCGTCAAGCCGGACGACTAAATTTCCGCGGAATAGACCGTCGTGAGAATCGATGTTGATGCTCCGCAACACGGTCTTTTCTTCTTTGGCGATGATGCTTGTGATGTTGTTGACAATGCCGATGTCGTCGTTTCCGATGACGTTGAGCGTGATGCTGTATTGCGATGACCCCTTGCCGCTCCAGCGTGCTTTTACGATTCGGTAACCGAAACGCCGCCGCAGTTCGGGTGCATTGGGGCAATCGGTTCGGTGAATCTTGATGCCTCCGTTGACGGTTACGAATCCGAATACTTGGTCGCCGTATATCGGGTGGCAGCATTTGGCCAGCGAGTAGTCTAAGCCTTTCAGATTTCGGTCGATAACCAGCACGTCATCCGTGCCGTTGGTAGAACCTTCGCCGAGGTTTTCAAAGCTGAACGTTTCTGCGCTTTGGGCTGTCTTGGGTGAGTTGATATTCAGCTCATGGTTGCGCACTTCGACGTATTTGTCGATGATTTCATTGAGATTCAGTTTCTCCTCGGCCACCTGTCGGTAGAAATCGGACACTTCTTTGAATCCCATCTTCTTGATGGTATGGTAGAGGAGGGCCTCTTCAAGTTCGATCTTTCGGTTCTTGAAACGTCGCCCGAGTAGCTCTTTCGCGTAGAGACCATCTTTGGCCTGCGTTTCTTTCAGCGCCAAACGTATCTTTGCCTTGGCTCTGCTTGTCTTGGCAATATTCAGCCAGTTGGGATTGGGTTTCTGGTTGGTCTGCGTAAGGATTTCTACGGTGTCGCCCGAGTGTAGCGGATGGCGGATAGGTACATTTCTGCCGTTGATTTTGCCGCCGACGCAACAACTGCCTACGCCCGAGTGGATATGGTAGGCGAAATCGAGAATGGTCGCGCCCTTGGGAAACTTGAACAGGTCGCCTTTCGGTGTGAAAACATACACCTCGTCTTCGTAAAGATCCATTTTGAACTGGTCCATCAACTGCAAGTCATCGTTGCTTTCGAGAGCTGACCGAATGTTGGCCAGCCACTCGTCGATATTTCCTTCGCTCTTGATTCCTTTGTAACGCCAATGTGCGGCAAGGCCGTGTTCAGCCACTTCGTCCATCCGTTTGGTTCGGATTTGCACTTCTACCCACTTGTTGTCGGGGCCTAACACGGTGATGTGCAGACTCTCATAGCCGTTCGATTTGGGCACAGACAGCCAGTCGCGAAGACGTTTCGGATTGGGCTGATACATATCCGTAACGATCGAGTAGGTCTGCCAGCATTGCATTTTTTCCTTTTCCAAGGGTGAGTCTAAGATGATTCGGATGGCGAAAAGGTCGTAAATCCCTTCGAAACCGCATTTTTGTTTCTTCATCTTCTGCCATATCGAGTGGATACTTTTGGTACGACCCTTCATTTGAAAGTGTAGTCCTGCGGCCTCTAACCGCTCTTGAATTGGGCCGATAAAACGCTCGATGTAAGTATCGCGTGAACGCTTTGTGGCGTTGAGTTTGTCTTTGATGAGATAGTAGGCGTCGTGTTCGAGATACTTTAAACTGAGGTCTTCCAATTCACTTTTCAGCTTGTATAGGCCCAGTTTGTGAGCTAACGGTGCGTAAAGATAAGACGATTCCTCGCTCACTTCGCGCCGAGCATCGTGGTTGTCGGTGTCTCTGATCTGCCGCATCAGCACTACACGGTCGGCAATCATAATGAGAATAACGCGCATATCTTCTGCAAACGAAATGAGTAGGTTGCGGAAATTCTCGCTCTCTATGATGGGATTCTTCTTGTACAGACCGTGAATCTTGACAAGACCGTGAATGATTTGTCCTACGCTTGTGCCGAACAGGTTCGTGATTTCGCTCTCGTCGGCAAATCCGTTAACCACGTTTTCATAAAGCAAAATGGCTAAAACACCGTCGCGTTTCAGCCCGATCTCATCGACGGCCACTTCTGCCGTCTGTAAGGAAAGTATGATGGGGTTGAGTCCGAAAACATCTCTCTGAATCTGATGGTTGTGAACAGCCTTCCCGATATGCCTGCACAGGGTTTGCTCGTCGCCTGTTTTCAATGTGTTGCCGATGGTCTCCCGCAATTTTTTCCATATTCTGACGGTTTCTTCTCGTTCAGTGTTCGTAAATTCAAATCTATCTCCCATAACACGTCTTTTTAGTTGACCGACTTTTCGGAAAAGCCAGATAGCTGATGCAAAAGTACAAAAAAAGGCTATAATTCTTTGCTTTTTTAAGAAAACTAAGTACTTTTGTGTCATTAACTCATTTTATTATGCTGACAGAAAAAGATCTTAAACAAATTGCCGCTCACGGTATGTCGGAAGCACAGGTGAATCACCAGATCGCGCAAATCAAAGCCGGTTTCCCGTTTTTGAAGATCGAATCGGTTGCTGCTGTGGGCAATGGCATTCTGGCGCCGAGTACCGATGACTGTGAGAAATATATCGATGCGTGGAATCGATATAAGTCGGGTACGCACCGAATCGTCAAGTTTGTGCCGGCTTCGGGTGCTGCCAGCCGAATGTTCAAAGACTTATTCGCTTTCCTGAATGCTGATTACAATGTGCCGACAACGGATTTTGAGAAGCAGTTTTTGGGACATATCCGCGAGTTTGCATTCCGTAAAGAGTTGTGCGGCCAATGTAAACAGAATGTCAAGAAGAATGTCTGTACGTTGTTAGAAGAGGGCAATTACAAAGAGATTGTAGCCGAGTTGCTCGAAGCGAAAGGCCTCGATTATGGCAATCTGCCCAAAGGATTGCTCCTTTTTCACAACTACGAAGACGGTCCGCGTACACCGATGGAAGAGCATTTGGTAGAAGCAGCACTCTATGCAACGTCCGGCGGCGAGGCTAATGTACATTTTACGGTAAGTCACGACCACCTGAAACTATTTGAACAGAAAGTGACCGAGAAAGTGGATACTTACTCTCGGCGTTTCGGCGTGCGTTATCACATCAGTTTCTCAGAGCAAAAGCCAAGCACTGATACCATTGCCGTCAATCTTGATGACACGCCTTTCCGTGATAATGACGGATCACTCGTATTCCGTCCGGGCGGACACGGCGCGCTGATTGAGAATCTGAATGAAATCGATGCAGATGTAATCTTCATCAAAAACATCGACAACGTGGTGCCTGATCGGCTCAAAGATGAAACCGTAAGATACAAACAGGTCATTGCGGGCATACTGATCGAGTGTCAAAAGCAGACTTTTGCTTATCTGAATCAGCTTGAGAGCGGTACTGTTACACGTCGGCAACTTGAAGAAATATTGCTTTTTACGGAGCAAACACTATGTTGTCGCAAAGCCGATGCGCGTACTTTGACCGACGAACAGTTGGCCGACTATCTGCGTGCAAAGCTCAATCGCCCGATGCGTGTATGCGGCGTGGTCAAGAATGTGGGTGAACCGGGTGGTGGTCCATTCTTAACTTACAACCAAGACGGCTCTGTCAGTCCGCAGATTCTCGAAAGCAGCCAAATTGATAAGACTAATTCGGCGTATGTCAAGATGTTTGCTGAGAGTACGCATTTCAATCCTGTCGATTTGGTTTGTGCCGTCAAAGACTATCACGGAGTGCCTTTCCGATTGCCTGACTACGTAGATCGGCAAACGGGATTTATCAGTCGGAAGAGTAAAAACGGCCGCGACTTGAAGGCTTTAGAGCTTCCTGGCCTTTGGAACGGTGCGATGAGTAACTGGAATACGATTTTTGTTGAGGTTCCTCTGTCTACTTTCAATCCCGTGAAAACAGTCAATGACCTCCTGCGCGAGCAGCATCAATAAAGTTGAATGAAATATAGATAAAAGACTGATAACCTGCTTATTGTAAGTTGTCAGTCTTTTGTCTTTTCTCAGTAAGATATAAAGAATCCTGCAATTGGATGCTTTTCACTTTGCGATTAACGGTTAACTACCCGCCGTTTAACCGTTAGTTACACGGTGAAAAGCCGTTAATCATAATGCGAAAAGCACCTAATCGTTTCCAATCTTTCTAATGTTTGAATTTTACCCGAAAATAAAATTGATGATAAACAATACAGAGAGGATGAGAAGGGTGGGATTGAGCTGCTTGAATTGGAGGGTACAGAGCTTGACAATGACATAGCTGAGAATACCGAGACAGATACCGTCGGCAATGCTGTAACATAGTACCATCGTAATCATTGTGATGAAAGCAGGGAATGCTTCGCTCACATCGCTGAGATCAATCTTCTTGACCGAGTCGATCATCAACACACCTACTAATACCAAAGCACCACTGGTGGCAGCACTGGGGATGAGCAGGAAGATAGGAGAGAGGAATAAAGCGATGATGAAAAGTAGTCCGACGAAAAATGAAGTAACACCTGACCGACCGCCTTCTGCTATTCCTGATGCACTTTCTACGTAGGTCGTAATGGTTGACGAACCGAGCATTGCACCGCAGGTCGTACCGATAGCATCGCTCATCATCGCTTCTTTCACGTGTGGTATACTACCGTCAGCCCGCACAATACCGGTTTTATAAGCGAGGCCTACGATGGTTCCGATCGTATCAAACACGTTAACGATGAGCAGACTGAATATTACGAGTAACGTCTGTAAGGTGAAAAAGTCTTTGAAATCGAACATACAGAAAATGGGTGACAAGCTTTGCGGAGCTGAAACGGGTATCCAACCATTTGGGATTTGCGTCACTCCGAGCGGAATTCCGACCAAAGTAGCCACGATAATGCCGTAAAACAATGAGCCTTTGACATTTTTAGCCATTAAAATTCCACTCATCAGAATGGCTACAATACCGAGAATGCAGGTGGGAGTAAATTTACCTAATCCTACGAATGTGGCTTCTTTGGCTACGATAATATCAGCATTTTTCAGTCCGATAAAGGCGATGAACATACCGATTCCAGCTGAAATAGAAAACCGCATATTCTTAGGAATACTCTCCAAAATGAGTTCACGGATATTGAAAAAGGTGATCAGAATGAAGATTACACCCTCGGCCAGCATTATGGCCAATGCTTGTTGCCACGTGTAACCCATCGCTAAACAGAGTGTGTAGGCAAAAAACGCATTAAGCCCCATACTCGGCGCTTGTGCAAATGGTAGTTTGGCCATAAACGCCAACAATAGAGTGGCGATGGCGGAGGCTAATGCCGTAGCAGTGAACAGTGCCCCTTTATCCATTCCGGTACTTGATAAAATGGTAGGATTGACAGCTAAAATGTAGCTCATTGTGAGAAAAGTGGTGGCGCCCGCAATGAGTTCGGTACGCAGTTTCATTGACTTGGCATCAAAGCCGAGTACTTTTTCTAAAAGATTTTTCATTATTTTTCTGTATTAAAATGGTCGAGCCAATGATCGATCAGCTTACGGGCGATGCTCAATTTTTCCGGAATCTGCGGTAGATGGTCCTTCTTATACCATCCGCCCGCAGCCAATTCAGAACGTTGCAGACGGATGTCGCCACTGTCGTATTCGGCAAAGAATCCTACCATCAGCGCGCTGGGATAGGGCCAGGGTTGGCTTCCGAAATAGCGAAGATGCTTGATTGCGAGACCGGTTTCTTCTTTTACTTCTCGTCTTACGGCTTCTTCTAAGGTCTCGCCGGTCTCTACAAAGCCTGCAACAAGTCCGTAGAAGTTGCCTCGAAAATTCTTGGCGTGCACGAGTAAAACTTCATCTCCGCGGCTCACTAACACGATAACGGCCGTTGCTAAGTGTGGCCAAACTTCTTTACCGCATACAGTACAACGTTTGGAAATATCGGTATGGAGTTTCATCGGACCGCCACATACACCGCAAAAGCGCGTATTTTGATCCCAATAAAGAATTTCTTGGCACTTCCCGGCTTTATTGTATAGATTGATGTTGAGCTTGTAATAAGATGCGCGAAGCCCGCACATCTCATATTGCGGATCGTCGGTTATGGGTTGGTCGATACGCACAGCCCGCACTTCTGTGCCGTCGCTGAATGGTGTGATGGTATGAACAGTTGCAGAAGATTTTACAAAGGCGGGCGCGTCTTCGCTGAAAGGGATGGTATAAATGCCGTCGGTTACCTTTTCAAGAATAAGATCTGATTGGCAAAACGCAAACCAATATCGTTTCATTTATTTACTGTCTTTTGGGTCGATAGGTTTTCCGAAAATCAAGTTTTTATCTCGTTCGATAGCTGGTTTTGCCCAATTGTCGGGTACAAAACGCCAGTTTCCGTGTGCTTTCGGATCCATTACGCCGATTTTCTCAATCTCTTTCATCAGGTAATAACGCAGATCTCGCTCGCTCTCAAAGATGATACGGCGCTTCAACTCGTTGTGAGGTATGCCTGCTCCTTTGGTCAACAGCTCGCCGCCTCCATTACCTCGATAACTGTTCATGGCTACTTTATACCAGCGATTTTCATCGAATGGCTGTCCGTTGCTCATCCGCAGAATGCGTACTTTATGGCCATTGGACTTGGTAACATCCACTTCATAGTCAATGCCTGCAGCACTGTCGAAGTTGAAAGCAAGATTTTTGAATCCGAATCTTTGTTGATCTTCTTTGGCATTATTATTCATCAGCACGATGTGGTCATCAGGACTTGTCATCGTATTACACCAAAGATCGTAGCTCATCTCTAAGTGTTTACGAATCTCTTTACCTGTCATCTGAAGCACATAGATTTGATTTTCGTATTTGTAGAGGTTGAACATATCGCTCACGTGGACATCGCCTGCCTGGATACTCGTATCGAACAACAAGGGTGCATTGAATGAAATATCGGCTCTGGTGATACTTAATTGCAAGTCGTGAATAAAATCTGTGAACGGAGCACTGCCGAAATAGCAGTCGCGTGTGTATATCGAGCGTTTGAAATGACCGATTTTGCGATTCACAAAGGCATTTACACTGTCAATCTCAGGCTTGAAATGGGCCATATAGTCAGCATCTATGGCTTGCTTGCTGATGTCGACAAGGTCGCCTGTTACATCTTTCCTGACTATTTTCCTGCCGTCTTTCTTGATCGTGATCATCGCATCGCTCACGAGATAAGCATTGCAGGAAGGGTCTAAACACAGCACTTTCTCCCCCCGTATATTTTCTACTATGTCACGATGTCGTGTGTGATCGTGTCCGTAAAGAATCAAGTCGAAGCCTGGTACCTGCTTAGCTACTTCAAGCGAAGCATCTTCGGCATAATTGGCTGTTTTGATTCCGCCGTCTTTCCCTGAGTGAAACAAACCGATGATGACGTCGGGATGCTCGTTTTTCTGCAAATAATCTACCCAATATCGGGCTGTTTTCACCATCTCATCAAATCTTAATCCATTCCACAGACTCTCATTGAGCCAATTGGGAATAGCCGGAGTGAGCATCCCGATAACAGCTATCTTCACGCCATCTCGGTCGAGAATGGTGTACGGATGCACGTAAGGCTGCCCTGTCTTCGTGTCGATGATGTTAGCACCCAGCATCGGACATTTCACTTCACTAATCCATTTGTCATACACCCGGTGTCCTGTTTCGATGTCGTGATTGCCTATTGTCTCTGCATCATACCGCATATAGTTGATCACTGAGGCCGCTACATTGGGCATTTGGGGCTTAACGAAGTTGCAATAATAGCACGTGGGTTGGCCTTGTAAGATGTCGCCGTTGTCTAAAAGAATCAAGTTGCGACCGTAGGTCTTGCGCAATGAATCTACATATGTGATGACCCGAGCCAGCGAACCACCGCGTTCTTTGCGGCCGATAAAGTCGTACGGAAAGAAACTTCCGTGCACATCACTGGTCTGAATGACGCGCAACCGCACCGTTTTAGTCTTTGCCATTGTTGTAGATGAAGGTAAAACACCGAACGCCAAGATAGACGCCAAGATCAGATTTTTCATATCTTTCACTCCTATTTGCCTGCAAAGATACGAAAAACTCACGTCTTTTCCGCACAAAATGCGGCACAGTTTTTGCCCGATTATTAGTAAAATAAAGAGATAAAACAATGGCATTCATAGACTATTACAAAATTTTGGGCGTGCAAAGGGATATTCCCCAGAAAGAGGTTCGTAAGGCTTACCTTAAACGGGCAAAGTTATTCCACCCCGATTTACATCCGGACGATCCCAAGGCTAAGGCTAAATTCCAGGCCTTGAACGAAGCTTTTGATGTGATTAACGATCCTGAAAAACGTCGAAAATACGATCAATATGGTGAGCAATGGCGCAATGCTGAAGTCTACGAGCGAGCCGGAGGTGGGGCGGGCAGCACTTACCATTGGAGCGGAGGTAGTGGAGATTCGCCCTTTGAGGGGTTCGATTTTAGCGGATTCAGTCGTGGCGGAGGTGGTTTCTCAGACTTCTTCCGTGATCTGTTTGGTGCTTCCGGTCGTGGCGGAACATCTCAACGAGGGAGCCGAATGCGTTCGGGTGAGATGAATGCGACGGTCAACATTGATCTTTATACTGCCCTTTTAGGTGGTGAAATGATTATTCAGCTCAGCAATGGAACAAAGATCAAACTGCGGGTAAAGGAGAACACGCAGAATGGTACAAAAGTTCGGGTACGCGGAAAAGGCTATGACCGTGGCGACGGAACATTCGGTGATCTCATCATTACATATAATGTGCAGCTACCAACATCACTGAATGAGCGACAAAAAGCTCTTCTGCGCGAGATGAAAGGAGTAGAATGAACGTGAGTTCGATGAATTATCAATGCATGGGGCATCGCACTTCAAATGTCTGAAAATCGGTATTCACGGAATCAAGGTTATAGTATTTATCGCTGTTCTGTGATATTATTTGTCGTTCACAATATTAAATGGTACGTCTTGTATGGATAAATAGTGGATCGGCGGCTTAGATTCAAAATCTAAGTCGCCGATAGTGGGGATGTATTGTGTTGTTATTAATTACTCCAATATCTTCACCATATTGAACTCAGAGATCTTTCCGTCGGGGCCGACTTTGGCTTTGATACGGTATTTGGCATCCTTTTCCTTAGTCGGATCAGTGCGTTCGATCTGTTGATTAGCAGAAAACTGTACTGTATATTCATATTGGTTATTGCCTACTTCTTTCTTGCTGATCTTGTAATCGTTGTTGATGTGCCAGTTCATATTTACAATATCGTCCTTGTAGAGCTTTTGAAGGAATGTGGCAACATCATTCTTAGTGGCATCGGCTTTACCTAAGAAAGATGTAAGTAATGTGCCGACGGTAGAAGTCAAACTCTCTTCATCTTTGGTATTGATACTTTGAAAGAAACGTCGGAATATCGTATTGATAGCTGATTGTTCTTCGGGCTGTACTGTCTTAGCCTTCAAAGCTTTCAATGCATCATTGGCTTCGTCCACGTGATCGCCGTCAGTGTGTTCTTGTAAATAGCTATTGTAAGAAGTTTGAGTATTCTCGGCTTTAGCTTGCAGCCAGTCGATAGAGTCGATTTTATGTATGGCCTCGGTTTTATGGGGACTATCCGGGTGTTTTGCAAGATAGTCTTCGAGATCACTTTTAGATCCGCTCACGATGGCATTGGTCCAGTTTTGATCAAGCTGTTGAATTCTTTGCAGATGGGCTTGGATAGAGTCCCGATGTGCGTCGGGCGCATCTTTATAAGTATCAAGATAACTTTGCAACACCACAGGGTCATTGCTGACAATTGCATAGTCGTAAGCTTCGCGCTCCTTACCGCTTTTTGCATCACTGTAAAAATAGAAACAAACAGCACATACAATTAGAGCTAAAATGAAAGAAACGATAAGGGTTGCGTGTCCTTTTTTTCGTGGCTGATCCATTAACGGTTTTTCGTGAAGTGATTGACTGTTAATCGGTGGCTCATTAGCGGTCTTTTGCGATGCGTTTAACGGCCTTTCATCGGGCTGTTCCCTAATGTCTTGCTGCTCAGGAACATAAGAGATCTCCTCAGCACGTGGTGTAACGCTGGGGCCGAACGTAGAGTGGTGACAGTTGGGGCATATTTCCAAATCTTTGAAATACGCCTCGCCGCATTGTGGACATTTGATTATCTTACCGGCTATCTCCACTCCGCACGAAAGGCATACGGGTGCTTTATCACTCACTTGGTGCCCACATTCAGGGCATTTAATAATTGCCATATTCTTAATGATTCGTTAGTTCTGATTCTTTCTCTCGTTTTCGGTCATCGATGTCGAAACCGGATTTCTCGTAATTTGTGGTTGCTCATAAAGCGGCTTTTATCTACATAGCCGTTAATGCCATTGATTTGACCCTTTCCTGTGTATTGCCACATTTCGAAATCGCGTCCGTCTCTCAATACGGGTTCTCGTTGCGTATATTGTGCAATCATCAGTTTATAATCGTTGATCTTACCTATTAAATAGCGGTTATAGAAATTAGTAAAAGTATAAAGTAAGGGTTTCTGTTTGTAAGCTTTCTCTACCAGATCGATGAATTTGAATAAAGAGTCACAAAACTCGTCGGTTCTGAGCCCACTTGTAGTCTCAATATCGATCATTGGAATAAGATCCTGGTCACCGGGCAGACATTGTGTCATAAAGTTTTCTAACTGTTTCTGTTGCTCGATTTTAGGTCGATAAAAATGATAGGAACCCACTTTGAGTCCGTATTGATGGGCGAGTTCGATATTGCGTACATATTTATCATCGCGGTTATCACCTCCTTCGGTTGCTTTGAGATAAACATAGGCCATTTTGGTATTGTCTCCGATAATTTCCCAAAAAACGTTGCCTTGATAATGGCTGAGGTCAATACCGTGGATATGTGAGCAAGTATCTTCGCATTGAACATTGCTGTTTTGTGCGTTTGCCGATATAAAAGAAAGCAGACTTAATATGATGACTATGAATCGATTCATAGTCGCAAAGGTAGTAAAAAGCTGAGATATGCTGGAGTTCCGTATGGGGTTTTTCATAAATATTAAACTTTTACTCCTCTATCTCTGATAGAGAGTGGGTGAAATTGCTTATAAAACTACTTACGGTTTCTATCGGAGCATAGCGGATGCAGCGGATACTGCGGCGCAGATTACGTTTGAGTGTGACGGGATTATTCTGCACAAAGCCACTGCGACTTTGTTTGAAATGCCATTCATCGGTTATTATTTCCACAGAGGTTTCAAGTGATCGAAGTGCTAATCGAGTTGCTCCTGCTTCGAGTCTTTCCACAAACGGGATTTCTGCTTGTTCAAATTGGAAAAGTGAAATGAGCAAACTGCCTTCCAAGCGGGCCATTCGGCGTAGATGTAGCTGTAATAACCAACGATCTAATTTGACGAAATCTACTTTGTTACCACGAGTTCGCAGAAAGACACCCAACTCTAAAACAGCACATAGTGCGATGTCTCGATTAAGGAGTGCATAGGCATTGCGGACGATCATATTGAGTAGTTCGATCGTTTCAACAGATGCATCGATTTCATGACGTTCATTTTCTTGAATGTTTCTCAGACGTTTATTAAGTACGGGATTACTCATCACGGTGGGCAAGCGAAGTGTGGGATGTGTGTCAGTTGCTTGTGTCAGGTCGGCTAAAAGGATTGGGGGGACATTCATTCCCTCGTCATACTGATGATTCTTGATACCTTTTTGGACAATTGACAGTACATTTTGGGCCTTGACATATTGCATCAGTTGATTCCACTTGAATGCTGACATTGGCTCCAAAGACTCAAATTCGTTGAGTGCCCCTGACCGGATGAGTCGAAAGAAGTTGCGTTTAATGACGTCTGTTTTCATTGCTTTGCATTTAAGAATAGTGTTTGGGATGATGCAAAAGAATGGAAAGCAGAGCTGCGATGCCGATAGCCATTGGGTAATAAAGATAAGGCAACATCTTAATAGGATTGATTTTGGCCAATTCTGTAGTTAACACCGACATCACATTCATCACGCATAGTGCCGTGATGAACACCATAATATCAGGTTGGATTGTGATATATTCCACCTCTGAGATTTGTATCTGAGCCTGGATCTGAGCGTTGGCGATGCGATGAATCATTAAGATGGAGATGGTTGCGAGAGCTATAATGAAAGCATTTATCTTAAATTTGTCGCTCATTGTTGTTTATAATTGGGTGCGTCGATAAAAGTCCACGTTTTCTTTGAGAAGCAACTCTATCGGCATATAATTCACTGGCTCGACTTCTTTTTTGAGCACGATGGCCCGAAACAAAGTATCCACGCACGAATAGCCTTGCATATAAGCATGCTGAGCAATCAGGAAAGAGATACTACCTTGTTTGAGGCACTCCACATTCTTACCCACCATATCATAACCCATTATTTGTACATCGCGTCGATTGGTATGCAGAAGAAATGAGCCCACAATATGGGCCTTGGAGTTAAGCGTAATGCAGTGATGCAACTGCGGATGAGCTGTGAAGAAATCTTCTAATATCTCATCATAATTCTTGCGTTCGTATTCCAAAGGCAAATTAAGTTCGGTAATTTTTATATGCGGGAAGTGGTCATGCATATAATGTCTGAATCCTACTTCGCGGTTTTCCTGTTGCTTGCTGACTACTTTTCCGTCTTTCATTTGCTTCATCAGCATAATCTCCTGTTCGTTGGATGCAACGAGCATCAGAACTTTTGCTGCAAATGAACCGCTGCTGAAAGAGTCTTGTCCATAAAAAGAGAGAGGCCGCAAATCGGGCATATTCGAGTCAAGCAACACAAAAGGGATATTGTGTTGGTGCAGTTTATCAGTGAATTGGCGTGTTGTTTCAAGTTCGGCAGGTACGATAATTACGCCATCGGGGGCGGAGTCGAGACATTCAGTATATTTCTTAATAAATGAAGGAGTGTCGAATCGTTTGTAGTACATAATCTTCACGTTGATTTGGAAATCGCGCATCAGTTCACAAGCCTTCATTGCTCCCTCCTCAATTTCTTCCCAATAGGCTTCGGATTCGTGCTTCGGCATCAACAGATAGAATGTATAAGCCTTGTTATAAGCCAGTGCACTGGCATACATATTGGGCTGATAATCCATCTCTGCCAAGGCTTTCTCTACCTTTTCACGTGCTTTTTGCGACACATTCGGTCGTTTATGCAGTACACGGTCTACGGTTCCGACAGAGACACCGGCCCTTTCTGCAATGTCTTTGATTCGAATTTTTTCGTCCATATCATAATGATTTTCATTGGCAAAAGTAGTGATAAAATTTGAGATATGAAAGAAAAGATTGTAATAAATATACCCTATCCGGTCAGGCTGTTATCTCAAATTCTTGACAGTCGTAATGTGAGACAAATCCATTCATCTTCTTTATGCCTTCTGGTTTCAATAAGTCCGAGTTCTGAAGCTCGTTTCAATATGACAACGGCATCGATCTCATAAAAGCCGCTTAATATCAATATGCCGTCTTTTTCCATTACTTGTACGAAAGCAGACATATCATTGAGAAGAATGTTGCGATTGATATTAGCCATTATAATACCAAAACTCTTATTTATATTTGTCAATATGCGTACATCTCCTGCCTGTATGTTGATATTGTCGATGTTGTTAAGAACGGTGTTATGTCGGGTGTTTTTAATGCACCATTCATCAATATCATAAGCCCATATCTCATCGGCACCCAGTTTAGAGGCTGCGATACTCAGTATCCCGCTTCCGCATCCACAATCCAAAACTCGTTTACCGGAGATATTATTGTCTAAAAGAGCTGAGATGACTAACCGTGTTGTTTGATGAGTTCCGGTGCCAAATGCTTGTCGCACATCGATTCCGATAGCGATATCTGTGTGTGCAACATCAGAGGAATAGTGTGCAGCATCATATATAGTCACTTTATTTGCGATATCGATAGGAGTGAAACCTGTGGATTCCCATCGCTCATTCCAATTACGGTCTTCTATTTCTTGAATGGTATAACTGATTTGGACATTGGGAATTGGGAATGTTTTCAGTTTCGCATCTAAAGCTTTGTAATCATACATATTTTGTTGGATATAACCTTTCAATCCGTCGGTTATCTCTTCAAATGATTCAAATCCTGCTTCCCCTGCTGCATCTGCGAGTAAGTCTTGCGCTATCTGCATTAGTTCTTCTGTACAGGTGATCTTAAAATTTGCTACTGAATATTTCATCTGTCTATTGTTTGTGTCTTGTCGGTGATATTTTGTCACAAATTGGGTTGATACGTTAAAAAAGCGATGCAAATATATAAAAAATAGGAGAAAACCTATCCTTATTTAGGGTTTTTCCTTATTTTTGCATAGGAAATAGGTTCTATTTTTGCTGTAAATATTAAAAACAGATAGAAAGGAGTGTATAAATGAATAAGTTATTTTTAACCTTAGTCCTGTTGTCAATGCCGTCTTTCACAATGATGGCACAGGATGACGACCTCTATTTCGTACCGAAAAAGGTGGTTGAGACAAATCATTCGATTGCTGATCGAACAGGAAAACCTACTTATTATATCGGAAGTAATCGGAATATTGATGAATATAATCATCGTGGTAAATTCAGAAATCGTTATGGGAGGATAGAGTCTGATTCTCTCTCTGACGATATAGTTGATTATGATAGTGGTCGTGCTATTTATTCGGATGCGATTTATAATTATGAGGATGATTATGCGTATTGCCGTAGAATGAGCCGTTTTGATGATTATTATGGTTGGTATGATCCCTGGTTCTACGGTCATTGGGGCTATGGAGCTTATTGGTCGGCACGTTGGGGATGGTATAATCCTTGGTATTATCGTTATTACGGTTATGCAGGATGGGCTGATCCTTGGTTTGATCCTTGGTATTATGGCTATTACGGATATAGATGGAGATATCCCTATTACTATGATTGGGGATGGAGTTATCCTTATTATTATGGTGGCTATACGGTTTATCGTGGCATAACCGGTACGCGTAATCACTCTGGGGGCGTAAGTCCGCGCATTGAGGGAAGACGTGACTTCACGTTCGGAAATGGTAATCGATCTCGTTCATTTGGTTCGCGTAATGATAATACACGCTGGAATAGACAGGAAGACAATAATTTCGGACGTTATGTCGGTTCGCGTAGCTATGACAATAATACGCCTATCCGTAGTTATACACCGATGAACGGTGGTAGAAGTTTTGGTGGAGGCGGCCGGAGTTTCGGTGGAGGTGGTAATGCTGGTGGCAGCGGTGGTCACTTTGGAAATGGAAGAAGATAAAACACCAGTCCGTGTATTCAAAAACAATTTATATTTTGATAAATATGAGATATTTATTTTTAGCGATTGCAGTTCTGTTTACAATGTCTGCTGTCGCACAGGAAACATATGAGAATACCAAATTCATTGACAACGATCTTAATGGTACTGCCCGTTATGTGGGTATGGGAGGAGCGATGGATGCACTTGGATCTGATATATCGACGATTAGTACTAATCCTGCGGGTATCGGTCTTTTTCGTCGGTCAATGGCTAATCTTTCATTTGGTTTAATATCACAACAAGGAGTAAAAAACTTTACTTCGGGACATAAAAATAATGCAAGTTTTGATCAGATCGGCTTTGTTTATGCCTTACGTAATGGTCGAAATTCATTTCTTAACTTTGCATTCAACTATCATAAGAGTCGTAACTTCGATCAGATTTTATCAGCTTCTGGAGTTTTGTCGAATGCTTCACAGAATAAGTTGACTACAACGAAAGCTCGACTCGGTATATTTAAGAGTAATAAAGATGCCACTTATAATCAGTTAGACCATCTTTATATGAACAATTTGGTACAGCAAACCAATGCTGCCGGTGGTAAAACTTTTGGATATTATCCTGCTACGGGATACACTTTTGATCAAGCGGTGAAGGGATATATTGGTGAATATGACTTCAATGTGAGTGGTAATATTCAGGATCGTATCTATTTAGGTATGACTGTTGGGATTCACGATGTACATTATAAGCATTATGGAGAATATCAGGAAGTATTCGTGCCTAATAAAGAGAATATTCAGGGTGTTCGTATTGCTGATAATCGTGAGATTACAGGAACGGGAGTTGATCTTAAGTTAGGTGCCATTTTCCGACCAATCGAAGGATCGCCGTTCCGCGTCGGTCTTTCTATTACTACTCCGACTTGGTATGATCTCACTACAAGTAATAGCACAACTGTTGATACTGGTAAGAAAAGTCAGCGTATAGGAGAATCTTATGATTTCAAGATTTTTACTCCGTGGCGTTTTGGGGTGAGTGCCGGTCACACTGTGGGTAATTGGCTTGCTCTCGGCGCAAGTTATGAGTATGCCGATTACGGTACCACTGATACTCGTATTAATGATGGTGGCTATTATGATTCTTGGTATGGACAGTATTATGAGTCAAGTAGCAGCGACAAGGCAATGAATGATCACACCAAGCGGGTTTTGAAAGGAGTCTCTATTTTGAAGCTTGGTTTAGAATATAAGCCTTTATCTGACTTTGCCGTTCGTATGGGATATAATTATGTCTCACCGATGTTCGATCGTGATGGATTTAAAGATGGTTCTATCTCGTCGGCAGGTACTTTCTATGCTTCACAGACCGCTTATACCAATTGGCAATCGACGAATCGCTTCACCTGTGGTTTCGGTTATATGATTGGCAAGTACAATTTTGATTTCGCTTATCAATTCAGTGCAACCAAGGGAGACTTCTATCCGTTTATGAGTTATTATGATAATTCTAATCCAAAAGAGAATAATATTGTAGATGCTGTGCGTGTGAATAATAAACGTCATCAACTGTTGTTTACCTTGGGTTATAAGTTTTGATTGAATTTTATTGATAATTGAGAACTTATCTAATGTAAGTTCTCAATTATTTTTATATAAATCAGAGATTTCTTACCCTTTCCCTGCCTCCATAAATCGAATGATTAATTGTTTTTTTGATGAAGGCGTGATACAGAATTCATTGCTTGGACGCTGGTTGACTAACCATAATATCTTACCTTCGTCATTCGTTACGACGAGTTGTCGACGTTTTTTAAAGAGCGGCATCTTACAATCTGTCAGATAGTCACTAACGAGTTTGGATCCAGTCATTCCGAAAGGAACAAATCTGTCACCTGCTTTTATCTTGCGGATAATTAATGGATAATGAATATTTCGTGCATCCAAGCATACGCAATTGGGCTTTTTAAACACCTCGTTATTGCTATTTATCTGTTTGGATAAGAAGTAAAACTTCATCTCTCTCCCATAAATGTAAGTGCCGTCTTCATATATTTTTAGTGGTAGTATATCTTTATCATCTATCAATTCGATCAGTAAGTGGCCTCGGTCTATCAGTGTGGTATGAGTTTTAGAATGCCACTCTTTTCCTGTTTCTACATTGAGACTTTCTGCTATTTGTTTGATTTGAGATGAATTGAAACCATAAGTTTTGAGGATTTCATATAATGTATATTTCACAGAGATCGTTTTTTTTAATTCATCCAGTGAAATGTAACATCCTCGATCCGTGGGTTTACAAATTTGATTGACTGCTGCTTTCACACCGCTCTCTACGTATTTAGTAGCCTCACGCACGTGATCGGCTGTCTTGGCAATGCTCTCACTAACTGAAGGGTTGATGTCTGCTAAAAGTGGGAGAATATGGAGACGGATTTTATTTCGTACTACATTATCTGTAAGATTGGTGCTATCAGTCACAAAATCTTGCTTAATCGAATCAAGATATTCTATGATTTCTTGCCTGTTAACACCCAATAGAGGACGGATGATATATCCACGTCGTGGAGCAATCCCTGCAAGTCCTGTGATACCCGTTCCTCGAATGAGGTTGAGAAGCACTGTCTCTGCATTGTCATCACGGTGATGAGCTACACAAATAGCAGTGGCATCTATATCTTGACATAACCGTTCGAAATAGCGGTAGCGGAGCTCGCGTGCTGCCATCTCAATACTTACCTTGTGCTGTCGAGCGTAAGTTATTGTGTCGAAATGCACAGAATGAAAAGTGACTCCCAATTTATTGCACAGAGTTTTGCAGAAAAATTCATCGCGATTTGATTCTTCCCCTCGGAGATGGAAATTGCAATGTATTGCTTCAACAGCATATCCTAATGTTAGAAGTACGCGTAACAAGGCAACACTGTCAGCTCCGCCTGAAAGTGCCACCAAATATTTCCCATTGACTTTAAGCAGTTTATAATGGGAAATATAGTCAGAAATTGTTTTTAGGAATTTGCCTTTCATTATGTACTATTATACGAAATACATCTTTCACATTTATCGTTCACTCGACATATAATACTAACCCTTTTAAATATTCGCTTTCGGGATGGTAAATATTGATAGGATGGTCGGCTGATTGGTGAAGCTGATGCAGGATGCGTATTTTACGCCCGGTTTGCGTTGCTGCTGTGAATACTGCATTACGGAAATGATCTTTGGTTACTACTTGACTGCAACTGAATGTAAATAAGATACCACCAGATTTGATTCGTTCAAGTCCTTTTGCATTCAGACGTGTGTAGCCCTTCAACGCATTTCGTAAAGCTGTCAGTCTTTTAGCAAAAGCAGGAGGGTCAAGAATTAGTAAATCATATTTTCCCTCACTGGCATCCAAAAATTTGAAAGCATCCTCACAGAACGCTTCGTGACAAAAGTTGCCAGGAAAATTCATTTCTACATTTTTGTTAGTGAGTTCGATTGCTTTCGCACTACTGTCCACAGAGTGAACAAGTTTTGCCCCACCTCGTATCGCATAGACAGAGAAACCACCTGTATAACAGAATATATTCAAGACTCGTCGTCCACGGGCATATCGTTCTAATAGCGCGCGATTTTCTCGTTGATCGACAAAGAATCCTGTTTTCTGTCCTTTTAGCCAATCGATATGGAATTTCAAGCCATTCTCAACTGCTATATCCTCTCCGCTACCTCCTACAAGAAATTCGTTCTTCTGCTCAAGTTCAGCCTTAAAAGGCAATGTTGTATCACTTTTATAGTAAATATTCTTGATTCGTTCACCCATTACCGCAACAAGTGCTTTACAAATTTCATTCCGGCAATAATGCATTCCTACACTATGGGCTTGCATTACGGCTGTGCGGCCATAACAGTCAATGACAAGTCCTGGGAGACAATCTCCTTCGCCGTGCACCAATCGATAAGTATCATTTTCATAAACGGTGTTGGCAATACCGATAGCAATGCGCATCTGGAAAGCCGCTAATAGTCGATCTTGCCAGAAAGCAGCATCGATTTTCACATCTCGAAACGAAAGTACACGCACAGCAATAGATCCGATTTGATAATGTCCAATGGCAATAAAATCACCCTCAGAGGTAAGAACACGAACGATTTCTCCTTCCGTGATACCATTATCCATTCTTGTTATGGCACCAGAAAATATCCAAGGATGGAAGCGTTTAAGACTCTCATCCTTACCGTGCTTTAAAAAAATCTTTTTATAATTCATACTTGTATTTTAGTCTATTTGTTTTTGAGTTCAAGTTTATGAGTCTATAAGCTTTCGTATTAAATTAAGAATTATCGTAGAACTTAAAGACTAACTTGTTATCAATTCATATTCTCCTGTGGCTTTTAGTCGACAGATTTCCTCGTACAGATTAATGCATGCCCACGCATCTGTGGCAGCATAAGTTTTCTGTTTTTCAGTTAACACAGGCGCATCCCAATTCGTTAAGCGTTGACGTTTACTGATTTTTCTGCTGAAAAGGTTAGCGTAGAGCTTCTGTAAACTCTGATCTTGAATACCAAGATCACCTACTACATCCTGTAAATCGATAAAGTGTCCTGGCTTGAAATCAATACTTTTATGCAGAGATAAAATATCATCGTGCAGCGAAAGCCCGATCATCGGTATCTCCTTATTTTCGAGGAGCTGCAGAATAGCAGATGTTATTCCCGTATATTTCAGTCGAAAAAGGAAACATGTGTCGTGTGTGGAAACTTGGAGAAGTGCAACCTTGTGTTGTTCTCCTTTTTTAAAGGCCGGTCGTGTCTCTGTGTCGATACCCAAGATATCACTCTCGAGCAGATAATTCACAGCTTTCCCAGTTTCTTCGGGAGAAACAATCGTAATGATTCGCCCGGGAAAGGTGATTGTCGGCAGGTTTGTTATAGCGTGTTTATCAAATTTATCATAGATAATTTTTTTCATTTTTAATGCAATAGTACAACGTGATTTAGGGTGCAAAAGTAAGGATTTATATTGGGAAAACAAAGAAAAAAGAGAAGGAAAGTCATATGAATATCTATATTGGAAAAAGATAAAATTTAAAAGAATCTTTTGTCGTTTGCCCAACTTCGCGTACTTTTGCAGTATGATTTATCCAAGCAATTTTGAGCAAAAGATAGGCTTCAATGATATTCGTGTGATGCTGAAAGAGCATTGTTTGTCTGCGTTGGGAAGGGAGAAAGTGGACCGAATTACATTTTCTACTGATGTCGAAACTATCAACGAGTGGTTGGAACAGGTACGGGAGTTTAGACGATTGCAGGAAGAGGCCGATGATTTCCCATTGCAATACTTCTTCGATGTGCGACAATCGGTAGCGCGAATAAGACTCGATGGGACTTATTTGGAGACAAATGAGCTTTTCGATTTACGTCGTTCGCTCGAAACGATACACCTTATCGTTCGTTATCTTAATCGTACGGATGAGCCGACAGACAGTGAGCCTGTACGTTATCCTTATCCTGCACTTCACCGATTGACACAAGATGTACTCACCTTTCCGCAACTAATACAGCGTATCGATCAGCTGATAGACAAGTTCGGAAATATTCGCGATAGCGCGTCTGTCGATCTTGCACGTATTCAGAGCGAGTTAGCCAAGACCGAGGGGAGTGTTTCGCGTACATTATATAGCATTCTTCGGTTGGCTCAGAGTGAGGGGCTTGTAGAAAAAGACGTCAACCCCACACTCAGAGACGGGCGTTTGGTGATTCCCGTTGCGCCTGGTTTGAAGCGCCGAATCAAAGGAATCGTCCACGATGAGTCTGCTACCGGTCGGACGGTTTACATCGAACCGGCCGAGGTTGTCGAGGCAAACAATCGTATCCGAGAATTAGAAGCTGAAGAAAAGCGCGAAATAATTCGTATTTTGAAAGAATTCTCAGTCGTGCTCCGACCACGGATCGACGATATACTCTATTCGTATGATTTTCTGGCTGTTATCGACTTAGTTCGCGCAAAGGCGTTACTTGCTGCGCGTTTAACGGCTTTCGAGCCTGTGATTAACGCTTTCCCGCATATCGATTGGATACAAGCTGTTCACCCCTTATTGCAAAGCTCTTTGCAGAAGCAAGAAAAATCGGTTGTCCCCCTTGATATTATGCTGACTCGTGAACACCGAATCCTGATCATTTCAGGTCCTAATGCCGGTGGAAAATCTGTGTGTTTGAAGACTGTCGGCCTGTTACAGTATATGCTTCAATGCGGTCTTTCCATTCCTATCGGCGAACGTTCGACTGTTGGAATCTTTCAAAACATCATGATTGATATCGGCGATGAGCAAAGCATTGAAAATGATTTGAGCACTTATTCGTCACACTTGATGAATATGAAGCAAATGATACGGCAGGCCGATGACTGCACGCTGTTGTTGATTGATGAATTCGGGTCGGGAACCGAACCGCAAATCGGCGGTGCGATAGCCGAGTCGGTGCTGCGACAATACTGCAAGAAAGATGTTTATGGGGTAATAACGACGCATTATCAAAATCTGAAATATTTTGCCGAAGACCACAATGGCGTAGTCAATGGCGCAATGTTGTATGACCGGCAAGAAATGCGTGCGCTCTTTCAGTTGCAAATCGGGCAGCCCGGTAGCAGTTTTGCCATTGAAATTGCGCGTAAGACGGGTTTGCCCGAAGAGGTGATTTGTGATGCATCTGAGATGGTTGGGACTGCTTATATACAGAGCGAAAAATATCTGCAAGACATCATTCGCGACAAGCGTTACTGGGAAAACAAACGCCGAACCGTTCATCAGCGTGAGAAAGAGATGGAGAAAACCATCGCGAAATACGAGAACGCCATCAGCGAAATAGAGCAAAACCGAAAGGATATTCTACGTAAAGCTCGAGAAGAAGCAGAAGAGTTGTTGCGCGAAAGCAATCGAAAGATCGAGCAAACGATTCGTGAGATTCGTGAGAGTCAGGCCGAAAAAGAGGAAACCAAGCGTATTCGTGAGGAGTTGAATGCTTTCAAAGAGGAGGTTAAAGAGTTCGATACGAAAGATAATGATGAAAAAATTGCTCGTAAAATGGTGCAGATTCAGCAGCGCAAAGAGCGTCACGAGAAACGCAAACGCGAGAAAGCCGAAGAGCGACGACGCGATGCCGACGCCGTCAAAGTGGCTGTGCAGGACAAACGATCGGCGTCTTCGGCCGGCTTTCAGATGGGCGATGCCGTGCGCATCAAAGGTCTGTCGTCAGTGGGGAAAGTTAAGTCTGTGGATGGGAAAATCGCTACTGTCATTTTCGGAGATATGCGAACGAAGATGCGCACAGATCGTTTAGAATATGTGAAGACGGTTGAACAGGCGAAAACGGAGTCTTCGTTGCAGTCTTATTCTGTCAGTCGGTCTACACGTGAGACCATCGACAATCGTAAGTTGAATTTCAAACAAGACCTTGATATACGCGGTATGCGAGGTGATGAAGCACTCAATGCTGTGACATATTTTATCGACGATGCCATTCTTGTGGGTATGCCGCGGGTGCGAATCTTGCACGGAAAGGGTAACGGAATTCTCCGCCAGTTGATCCGCCAGTATCTTTCTACGGTGCCGAATGTCGCGGATTATCACGACGAACATGTGCAATTCGGCGGCGCAGGCATTACCGTCGTCGACTTTTAACTCACTGTGAATACAATGAAAATATACCACCGCGAAGCGGCTATACGACGAATCGATGAGTTGGCAGCAGCTGGTTGCACGTTTATTTTTGCCATCAGTTATGACACAGAGACTGCCGTCGTCGAAGAAGCGGCAGCCGTCAACAGTTGCGAATGTCTTTTCGCCTTTCCCGGTTTGAATAATATTCCTGCCAACGCAGCCATTGATGCGCACTCGGTGATGTGGAAGGCTTATGTGCCCACGCAGCAAACTTACGCCCGTCAATTGCAAATCGTCAAAGATCATTTGCAAAAGGGAAATAGTTATTTAGTTAATCTCACGTGCCGAATCCCCGTGGAGACCAACATTTCGCTGCGCGACATTTTTCTTCGAGCCCACGCTCCGTATCGATTTTGGCTCAAAGATCGCCTTGTCTGTTTTTCGCCCGAAACGTTCGTACGCGTTGATGGTCGTACTATCAGTTCGTTCCCGATGAAAGGAACCATTGACGCCACCATTCCCGATGCGACCGACGTGCTATATAATAACGAGAAAGAGGCTGCCGAACATGCAACAATAGTCGACCTGATTAGAAACGATCTCAGTATCGTTGCTGATCACGTGCATGTGTCTCGCTATCGATATGTGGAGCGGTTGACGACCAATCGAGGTGCCATTCTGCAAACCAGTTCTGAGATTAACGGTCAGCTCACCGACTATTACTTGCACCATATTGGCCAAATGCTTTACAGCCAGTTACCGGCCGGCTCTATTACCGGTGCACCCAAGCCCAAAACGATGGCTATTATTGCCGAAGCAGAAGACTATCAGCGCGGTTTCTATTCGGGCGTTATGGGCTATTGTGCACCAGGAAGGTTAGAGAGCGCTGTAATGATTCGTTTGATTGATGCCGAAGATGGGCAACTTTATTACAAAGCAGGCGGTGGAATCACAGCCAGGAGTGTCTGCCGAGACGAATATCAAGAAGTGATTCAGAAAGTATATGTGCCCATTTATTGAAACTCTTGCCGTTGTTGCCGGTCGGGTACGCCATTTATCTTACCACGAGCAGCGGCTCAATGCTACCCGCCGACATTTTTGGCCCGAGGCGAAAGATATTTCTTTAGCTTCTGTACTTTCCGATGCGCCGTCAGCAGACGGTCTCTTTAAAGCGCGATTGATTTATAATGAGCACGGTGTGATAACTAAAACGTATCTACCTTACACGATGCGACAGATCAGCAGCCTGCGTCTCGTTTGTGCAGACGATGTAGATTATTCTTTCAAAAGTACCGACCGCACGTATCTTAACCAGCTCTTTGCGCAGCGAGGCACTTGCGATGACATTCTGATCATCAAGAACGGTCTCGTTACTGACACCTCTTTCACCAATATTGCCTTGTTCGACGGATATCATTGGTTTACTCCCGACACCCCTCTTTTACCCGGAACAATGCGCGCTTGGCTGTTGGATCGTGGCTTTGTCACGACCCGGCGCATTGCTGCGAACGATCTCTCACACTTTCATTCCGTTGCGCTCATCAACGCACTCATCGGCTTAGGTCAGTGCGTCGTACCCGTTGCGCAAATAAGGGAGTGATGAATTCTGTCTGTTCTTAATAAGGAAAGATAACCGATCTACGTCCGTGGAAAAAACTCCGATGAATATCGGAGAGCTTCCATAGATGTGGATCGCTTGAAAATAATTATTATTTCATATCTTTTTCTTTGCACGCAGGATAACTGCTAATGAACTAAGGGATAAGCCATTGACGTAGGTTTTCTTTGGCATTGATCTTGTCAAAGAGTTGCTTGAAAGCGTAAAACTGTTTCAAAGAGGGTTTTCGCATCAGCCTCGAAACGCTTATCCGCAAACAATCTTCGTGACTATGGAGCACGATGGCGGCTCCGGTAATTCTGTCGTGAATGTCTTTTTCACGGACCAAATACACGGTTTACAGGATGTCGTGAATCTCGTTGAACGATCACCCTGCGGCAATACCTTCGCAGAGTTGCAGTATCGACTTAGCGTCCATACCGTAAAATAAGATCGGCACCGGCATCGTAAAGGATGTATCGGCGCAATTTGTCTTGCCAATAATCGTAATGTGTGAGGTGTCGCATCGAGGCTTTGATGCCAGCAAACACTACGGGGACGTCGGGAAACAGTTGTTTCAGAATACGATTATGCACGATTGTGGGATATTCCGGTTTGCAATCGGGTTGCGAAACAATGGCCACACGATAGCCGGCAGCTTCTAAACAAAGCCCGATAACAGTTGTTCCGAACGATGGATGATCTACGTAGGCGTCGCTCAAGAACAAGAAATGTATAGCTGTTGCCTGCCCCGCAGCTCATATTCTTTCTTGGTTGTCGGCAAGAAGTCGGTAAGCCGGGTTGTGCTTCGCTTATTCTCCAACGGTTTTTTGTTTGGATTTCCAATCAAGATAGAGCAAAACGAGTTGGTGAAGACCGAATGCTTTCATATTACTGTTGTATATCACGTCAAGACAAAGGTCAAGAAGTGCCTTGTCTCTGCCCTCATCCGACTCTAACAGCGATCGCAGATTAAACTTCAATTTGTCTAAAACGGCTTCGTCGATAATACCGTTACTGTCGATGAGATTACGCAATAAGGCATATTTCTCGATACTTTCCAAATGTTCATCAGTCACTTCTATATTCCTTGTTCCGGATGTGTTGGCTTGAATTTTATAAATCATAATCGTATGAAATGTTATTTTAGTAAATAAGTCAAGATACCTCTCATTATGTCGTTTCGCACTTTCGGCGATCGGATACACTCGAACGGGAAGGCCATTGTAAAGCATTTATAGTCTGAACCATCGTAAGCGACACCTGCACTCTGCTCGTTCTGGTAGCGCAAAGTGCAATAGGCGGGTGTCAATGGCTCTAAAATGTCGGGTGCAATGGCAGCATAATGCTTGTCATTGAGTGCCTGATAGATTTCAAACTTTTGTTCCATACCTTTTATATAAGGTAGTGTGTCGAGCCGATTCGTACCCGAAAACTTTACTTTCAACACTTCTGCAAGAAAGCGTTCACCGTTCGTATTTGTCTGATCAGAGCCCAGATAAGCTCCACTCACCATCAGTCGGCCGTGCTTCTGCGTGTAGGCACGCAGTATTTTTTGCATTTTGGGTGTGAAAGTTTTATAGAACCGCAATGCGCTTGGTGTGAATTTCTCTAATCCCAAGATCAGATCTACACAGGGATAGGTGCCAATCTGTACTTTACCTGATTCGATGGCTCGGCTCGAACAACTTACGACATTGTAGCGGGCAACACTCGCAATGGCCTCCGTATGTGTAGCAACGTAATCGAAAGTATTGCCCATCACGAATCGGCCGGCCATTTCGTCGCCACCGAATCCTAATCCGCCGGGCCCCTCAATACCCATACACGACTTGTCAAAGCATTGCTGTGCACCGGCCCAACCGGCTGTAAGACCCTCTGAAACGCCTGCATCTCGGTTAAGATCGAAACCTTGTTCGAACTCCGTATTGATAACGGTGGGACCTGAAAGACGATGAAATCCATTGACGACAAGGATTGTTTTTGCCGTATTCGACCGATAAACGGCAGACAAAACCTCTGTCGGGAAACTCTCGCCGCCGCGATTGACGGCCGTAACTTTAAATCGATAGTGTACACCGGGCTCCAATTCGAGTGTCAGCGACGGCCTTTTCGTTCGCCGACCGTTGTTAAAACCACCTGTTCCAGTGGCCATATAAACATTATAGGAAGTGGGGCTGGCTGTCGGTTCCAACGAGTCTTGTACGGCTGTCCAGCTCAATTTGATTTTGTTTTTGCCGACAAACGCGATGGCGAAGTCGGTCGGTGCCAGTGGTTCAACGGTGTAAGATTGACCGTGTTGGGTTGTGATAAACCGCAGAATGGTTTTATATATGGAGCGGGCTAACGTGAAACGGAAGTTCGGATCTTGCCCACGCAGCATATCAGGAAAGTTCTGGTGCGACATTGTTTCTAATATGGCGGAAGGTATTTCGGGGTTGCGTGTCTCTGAATAGTTGCGGTCGAGCAAATCTCTTCGGGCCCAATCACGATAAGTTTGACGAATATCGCGGGTAACATCAGATAAGAGTGCATCAGCGAAATCGCGTGAAATCATACGCGAGATATTTGTATTCAGGCGCCCGTCGTTATAGTCGGTCGTGCAGATTGCCAACGATCCGACGAGTGAAGTGCCATTTTCGGCAAAGCCGGCATCGCTATGTACGGCCAGAGATAGCTCTAACGGTACGCCTTTCCCCTCTAATGATGGCACGAAAACAGATCCGCCGGCCAACCAGTTCACCATATTCGATCGCGCGTTGATGTCGTCTCCATAGTCGTCTTCACCGCCTTTGGTATTATAGACGCTGTAAGGTGCGCCGGCCCATTGGGCGTAATAGCGGGCGCCTTCTAACGAACGGGGCAGATTGCTGACGTCTCCGCCCCGTTGGATGTTGCCCATTCCGCCGCCAAATCTCACGGCATCACCTGTTACTACGCCATGTTGAGACGATTTGTTGCTCAAAACCACTTGGTTATAAGGATTGCAGCCACGGTCGAAATCGAATGTTCCGAGATACACCCATGTGCCTCCGCCCATCTGTTGATTGACTTTGAAGACCGTCTTTTGGCCTTTGTGGAATATTGTGTATTGTGCGTCCGAAATGCTTCCGGCAACCGTTTGGTAGCTCACATACACGGCATAGCGGCCAGCTTCGGGTATCTGTGGGCGGTAAACGATTTCACTGGTGTTGCGTTCCTTGGTTGTCGTTTTCGTCATTCGTGCTGTTCCGGCCTCAAAAGGATTCTCTCCGTTGGCGTAAGCACCCGTGTGTTGGGCAAAACCTCGTGTGTTTGTAGATCGCCAAATATCTTTTGCAGTTGTCTCGGTATAGACAGAAGCGTCTGTATTTCCATCATTATCGACGATGATTTCATTTTTCTGCCAGTCTCGTTCACGTGGTGTGAAAACCACGGCACCGGCATTTTGTAGCATTGGAATCAGATAAGGAACGACGATGGTTTGTGTAAACAGATCTTCATTGGTGCCGAACAAGTTAGGGCGTTGCCATTCCCACGCTCCGGTTTTGGCGTTGTAAAATCGGCCGTGACTGGCCCATAAAGCAATGTGTCGATTGTAGAGACCGTGCGTAATGGTGTTGGAACGGGAGATGTTTCGCACCCACGGATCGCCCTTGTATTCTATGTCTCCCCACATCCTATATATACCCTGATTATCAGAAGCATCTTTTTGACTTCTGATTAACGGCTTTTCACCTTGCGAAAAGCCGTTAATCGCAGGGTGAAAAGCCGTTAATTGCAAGTCCTCTGCATAAGAGCTGAGAATCAGGAAGTTACAAAGTAGTATGAAGCTCCATCTTTTTGTTTGCATTACTCATCCTCCTGACCGATTTCGCCGATGGTGAAACGTTCCGGTCTTTTGCCTCGAAAGTCTTTGAAGTAAAGTTTAATCTCTCGCATTTCGCTATCAATATCACCTGTCGGAATCAGTGTTCGGGTGCATTGAATGTGTTTTTTGCTGTAATCGACACCATATAGCAAAATGGGGATTCGGGCTTTCTGTGCAATGTAATAGAAGCCTTTCTTCCAATCGGGATTCAATGAACGGGTACCCTCGGGCGTGACACAAAGATGAAAACGAGTACTCTTTGCGGCCTCGTCGGCCAGGTTGTCGGTCATACTTGTGTGTTTGCTGCGCCACACAGGGATGCCTCCCAAATGGCGGAAAATGGACCCGAGTGGCCAGAAAAACCACTCTCTTTTCATCAGAAAGTTGCTTTCCAATCCTTCAGCCTGCGCATATAGTAGTCCGATTACAAAATCCCAGTTGCTCGTATGTGGTGCAAGGCAGATGATATACTTGTCGGGATGGGGCTGGTTGACGGTTTTTGACCATCCCATATACTTGTATAATAGCCAGCTACATATCTTTTTCCACATACATTATCAATTCAGGTTGCCGATCTGATCAATGATTTCAGACACTTGTTCGTTGAATTCTACGATCAGATTTTTATAGTATTGCCGTTGCGGTAGTCCCGGTTCGGGATGCGAAATGCGGCGGATGAAGTCTGCGTGCGTAGTGATAATAGAGGTGAGCAAACTCTCTACGTTATCTTTCTCGGGTGTCCCGTTGTATAGAGAAGCCCCTACGCACTCTGCAAATAAGTCGCTGCAAATGTAATTAATTGTGCGTTTTAAATCTCGTTTATTCGTCATAATTATATCGGTTTAGTTGCTAAATTCTGTCCAAAGATAGAAAAAAAAATGATAAGTGGTATCGTTTTGCCCGAAAAAATATTCTTAATTGTTGGTTTTCTGATGGAAACACTTCCTCATATCGCAGATTTATCGTACTTTTGTAGGGCGTTAAGCAGATGCTGGCTCGATAACAATAAAATAATTCTCTATAATAAACAAAAAGGTAAAATGAAAAAAAGTCTTTTGCAAAAAGAACGTTCTTCTTATCAGCCTAAGCTGCCTAAGGGACTTCAGGGTGCAGTAAAGGTGAAAGAAGGAGCGCCGACACAGAGTGTCTCCGACCGCGAAGAGATTCAGAAATTATTCCCGAACACATACGGAATGCCGTTGGTTGAGTTTGTTCCCGGTAATGAGGCAAACCACGAGGCAATGAATGTGGGTGTTATTTTGAGTGGAGGTCAGGCTCCCGGTGGGCACAATGTGATTTGCGGAATATTCGATGAGGTGAAGAAACTCAACCCGAACAATCGTCTGTATGGCTTTTTGATGGGGCCTGGTGGACTGGTAGAGCATAACTATATAGAGCTGACTGCCGAAATCATTGACGATTATCGTAACACCGGCGGATTTGATATGATCGGTAGCGGACGTACTAAATTGGAGGAAGAAGACCAGTTTGAGAAGGGGTTAGAGATTATTCGCAAGCTCGATATACAGGCCATCGTTATTATCGGTGGTGATGACTCGAATACCAACGCCTGTGTTTTGGCCGAATATTATGCTGCCAAGAAGTGTGGTGTGCAAGTAATCGGCTGCCCGAAAACCATTGACGGCGATCTGAAAAACGATCAGATCGAAACCTCTTTCGGATTTGACACAGCTACGAAGACTTACGCAGAGTTGATCGGTAATATCGAACGCGACTGTAATTCGGCTCGCAAGTATTGGCATTTCATCAAGTTGATGGGACGATCTGCATCTCACATCGCTTTGGAGTGTGCGCTGCAATGTCAGCCGAATGTCTGCATCGTCTCTGAGGAAGTGCAACAGAAAGATATGACACTCAACCAAATCGTTGAGCAAATTGCTGCGGCCGTGGCCGACAGAGCAAGTCGGGGAATGAACTTCGGCGTGGTTTTGATTCCCGAAGGATTGATAGAGTTTATCCCCTCTATTGGTAGACTGATTGGCGAACTCAATGATTTGCTGGCCGCTCACGGGGCCGATTACAAAGACCTTGACAAAGAAGCACAGCGCGCTTACATTCTTGCACATCTGAGTAAAGAGAATGCCGAGACTTTTGCAACACTTCCCGAAGGTGTGGCTCGTCAGCTTTCGCTTGATCGCGATCCACACGGCAACGTTCAGGTGTCGTTGATTGAAACCGAACGACTGCTCTCTGATATGGTGGAAGCAAAACTTGTAGCCTGGAAAAAAGATGGAAAGTTCGACGGGAAGTTTGCTCCGTTGTACCACTTCTTCGGTTATGAGGGACGCTGCGCAGCACCATCTAACTTCGATGCAGACTATTGTTATGCCTTAGGTGTAAGTGCCGCGCAACTCATTGCCAATGGAAAGACCGGCTATATGGCCATTGTTAAGAATACGACGGCGCCCACCGATGAGTGGAAAGCAGGCGGTGTACCTATTACGATGATGATGAATATGGAACGCCGAAGTGGCGAGATGAAACCCGTTATACGTAAGGCGCTTGTCGAATTAGACGGTGCACCTTTCCGTGAGTTTGCTCGTCTGCGCGACGAATGGGCTAAAGAGACCTGTTTTATTTATCCCGGTCCGATACAGTATTGGGGTCCTGCGGCAGTGTGCGACCGTACAACGCGCACGCTCGAACTCGAACAACAATAATGATTGCATTGTTTTGTCAAAGGTTCTGAGTGTTGAACCTTTGGCAAAACGCATTTATCAGGATGTCTTCTGCACGTCGAACGACCCGGCGAACCTATCGCCGACACAAGCGATCAGTACGTCATCGCTCCTCGTTTCTGCCTGCTCTCCTGCACCGTTATCCCCGTTGGGCTTGGTGGGTAGGCGGTATTGGCATTGTCGTCATTTATATATGGGCTTTTTATTCGTTCTTTGTCGGACCCACAGGGTTTCGTTGGCGCGCGCTATATGGCGATGCTCGCTATCCCGAAGGCTATGAAATTCATGGTATAGATATCTCTCATTATCAAGGTACCATTGATTGGGATGCTCTTCAAAACGCACAAATCGAGGGTAATCCGCTACGTTTTATTATCGTGAAATCAACCGAAGGGGCCGGTCAGTTGGATGAAAACTTCAACGATAACTTCTATCAAGCACGCGAGTATGGCTTCATTCGAGGAGCCTATCATTTTTGGAGTAACAGGTCATCGGCACGTTCACAGGCTTATTATTTCCTCAAACAGGTGCACTTGGAAGATGGAGATTTGCCGCCGGTATTGGATATCGAACACAAGCCTAAGGGCAGATCGGTTGAAGATTTTCAGCGAGATGTGCTCACGTGGCTGCACATTGTGGAAGACAAATATCACGCAAAGCCTATTATCTATACCTATTACAAGTTTAAGGAGAGTTATCTCAGTGCTCCCGTTTTTGATGATTACCCTTATTGGATAGCCCATTATTACGTCGATAAAGTGGAATATAAGGGGAAGTGGAAGTTTTGGCAACATACCGATGCTGGTCGCCTCCCGGGCATCAAAGGCTATGTTGATTTCAATATTTATAACGGTTCGTATTACGATTTGCGCAAACTCACCATCGGTTCACACGAAAACGAGGCTCCGAGTATATTCGATGAGGATTAGAATACTGTAATCCAAGCTTTCAAAAGTGGGCTTTCACTTTTTCATTTATTTATCCTTTCCTTTTAGGTTGTAACTTAGCGGTGAGTTCGAAATTTCCTTTCCAAACAACTGTCAAAGTCGTAACTGAATTATGGCAAGTGTAGTAACGGAGTTACGGCAAAAGGAGTAACGGAGTAGCAATAGGGGCCGCTGCCTTGATGCTGTGAACATTGATATTTTTGATACTTGAAGCACGATGCCCTACGCATTCATAAATTCGTTGGACTTACTTCATCTAACGCGAGTTTGGATCAAGCATTTTCTTATACAGTACATCGTTCATCTTATCCCACTCGTGGGGTATGGAGATACCTCACAAGTGAGGTGCAGAGAGTCCTCTCTCGTGGAGTAAATATTGTCTGAACTTACTTGTTACGCTCCTTCCTCACTCGCAGAATACAAATTTATCCCGAACTTGTATTAATTTACACAACATTCGTCGCCCTAATTTACTTGCCGAGAGACGTCTGAACCAATTGTACTTCCGGGTGTAATTACGGTCGGGTAGGGGAAAAAGTCCTTTTCGATATAGTCTTTCCACACATTGTTCCAAATGGTGGAAAGAGCCGGTTTGGATGATAATATTGTATAAATAATCCATTGTCAGCTGCGCCACACGTCGTTGCAACGCTTCACGGTCGGCCTCCGGTCCGGTGAAGGCTAAATTCCGGAGATTCAGAATTACGCTTTCCGTATCGCTGAGACGTTTGACTACGTGTCGGATATCTTGATTGTGAGTGATCGAGTTAGCACGTCGACGATAGAAATAGGCCTTGGCATCGGTCGTAAACAAGCGTTCGGCACGTAGCAACAGCTGTGGAGTGAATTCTTCATCTTCGTGGAAGATTCCCTCGCGAAATCGCAAATTGGCTAACGTTTTTCGGCGAATGATGTAACTCCAAGCGGCTGCTTTAATATTGTTTCGGCGCATATAGGAGTTACCTTCCATCGGTCCTTCGAAAGTGTAAGGTATTTCTGTCGGAATCCGATCAGCTGAATTGAAAAGCACAATATCCGGATTGTGATAACGTACGATGTCGAGACAGTGTTCATAGGGTGCTTGGATAAGGTAGTCGTCAGCATCGATGAATTGGATATATTCGCCTGTGGATACGCGGATACCAATGTTTCGGGCAGCGCTTAAGCCTATATTTCGCTGACGGATATAAATAATATCGTCTGAGTAAGGAGCCAATTCATTGATCGGGCATTCATCTGAACCGTCATCGACGATGATGATCTCTCGCTCTCCTGCGCGTAAGGTTAAGGCCAAGATACTCTCGATACACGTGTGAAGCATCTCTGCCGGGAGGTTGTAATAGGTGATGATGAAGCTTATTTTCTTTGTGAGTAGAGTTTGCATAATGCGTTTTCTCCTATCGTTTTGATGATAAATGCTTTTAGTTTAGTAGTTAAAGAGAGAGTCCTATCAATCAAAATACTGGCAGGAATAGGTATCCGAGGCAACGAAACATCTGTTTTACCGCCACGTATGAGATCTAATTGAATATTGACCAAATGCAAATAGTAGATAGCCAAATCTTTTTGAGGAATCCCGTCAGTACAAAAGTATTGATGTATGGCATCAAGATGAGCAGACAGTAATTGTGAGAGTTCTTTGACATCGGCATGAGCTGTGATGCCATTTGGATTTGCAACGTAATAATAAAGGCCTTTGTCAGTTGTCGCAATATTCTGAGAAATACTGAGCAAACGGGCCGTTGTTGTGACATCTTCAAACACTTGTCCCACAGGAAAACGGGTATTTCGGAAGAGTTCGACCCTGAAAATCTTGTTGCAAACATAACTATGAAGATAAGCTCTATAAGTAATCCAATAGCTATTGACATCGTGGTGCTCTTTGTTTTCAAAAGTCAGCAACCGTTGTCGGGTACTTCCGTAATACACATACACAGGATATTCGAGGATGTTGCACGTGGGATGATTCTTGAATTCATTCATCACTTCTTGTAAAGTGCCTGTTCTGATATAATCGTCTGCATCGAGGAATGTAACGAATGTTCCCTTAACGACGGATAATCCTGAATTTCGAGCTGCACACAGACCGCCATTTGCTTGGTGAATTACACGGATTCGGTTGTTTATCAGTGACAGTTCATTGCAAATCACAGGACTGTTATCTGTCGAACCATCGTCGATAAGTATAAGTTCGTAATCTGCATACGTCTGTCCGAGCACACTTTCCACACATCTGCGCAATGTTTTCTCAGCGTTATAAATAGGTATGATAATGCTTAATTCCATCGTTCCGTGAGCAAAGATACGCCAAAAAAGCAATAAAGCAAGCGAATCTTCGTTTTTTATTCCGATGAAACGGACAGAGGAAAACAACGGATACGGGCATATCTTAAAATACACCGGAGTGTTCGGTGGAGCACAGGGATTGTGTATTTTAATTGGAATTGTTCGGAATAAGTTGGTTGCACTGCTCCTCGGACCGGGAGGAATGGGACTTATTGCACTGTTCAACACAACGATAACCTTTGTTTCTAATACTACGAATCTTGGTTTGTCGATGAGTGCAGTAAAAGAAATCTCTGAGTCTTATGCTTCTGGTGATAAAGATAGACTGGCTCATTCTATCAGCGTACTGCGCGCTTGGGGATTTCTAACAGCAGTTTTAGGCACCTTGATTTGCTTTTTATTGAGTCCGTTTTTAAGCAAATTCACGTTCGGTTGGGCTAATCATACTATCCATTTTATGTTTTTAGCACCGGCAGTAGGGCTTATGGCCGTTACGACTTGTGAATTGGCAGTACTCAAAGGCGTGAGACAATTGCGTCATTTAGCGTTGTTGTCCGTCTATAATGTAATAGGGGCGTTGTTGACAACAGTACCTTTATATTACTTTTGGGGCGAGTCGGCCATTGTTCCGTCATTGTGTGTGATGATATTGATACAAATGGGAGTGACCGTTGCAGTCTCTTATCGCCTTTATCCTTTATGTCTTTCGGGTATGAAACAGCTTTTGAATGAAGGTTTAGGGATGATTCGGTTGGGTATTGCATTTGTGATTGCCGGTATTTTGAGTAGCGGAGCCGACTTCCTGATACGTTCTTATCTGAATAATTACGGTTCGTTAGAGGTTGTTGGACTTTACAATACAGGTATGATGATGATGATGACGTATGTAGGTATTGCATTTACGGCAATGGAAACGGATTATTTTCCGCGACTGTCTGCCATAACGAATCTTGGTAAAGAGCTCAATCTGGCGGTGAATCAACAAATAGAAGTTTCTTTATTGATTGTTTCGCCGATGTTGATGGGGCTTCTCGTCTTGTTGCCTGTCTTGCTTCCGTTGCTGTATAGCAGTAAATTTATACCCGTTTTGGGGATGATACAAGCAATGGCAATCGCTTTTTTTCTTCGAGCTGTAAAACTTCCGATAGCCTATTTGACTTTGGCAAGAGGCGAGTCAAAGTCTTATCTTTTATTAGAGAGCTTTTATTATATTCTGCTTGTGCCTCTTGTTGCTGTCGGTTATGAGGTTGGCGGACTGACCGGAATAGGCGTTTCCATTGCCGTTCTGGGATTGATAGATTTCGGAGTCATCGCTTTTTATGCAAAATATCGGTATCGTTTCTGCCTGTCTCGTAATGTTTGGAAATGTATCTTGCTGCAGCTTCCTTTGCTGATAAGTGTTTATGTTGTAATTTTATGTGTTGAAGGATGGAAGTATTGGAGCTTCGGAGCATTGCTAACAACAGCCGGTTTGCTCCTCTCCGTATCTATTTTCTATAAGAGAAGAGGCCTGTCTGTCAATCTTTGATTAATGTATTTAAGGATGTTAGAAGGCCATCTTATTTCTGATAATTGGTTATTTATACAATCGAATATCTCATTTGCAGATACCGGTAGTTAAGTCGCAAGACATTCCTTGTAAGGGAAGCTTTACAAAATAACTGTAAGTGGCAGACTGTTTTATGAGTTCACCTCTATCGAGCAATGGTCTAATAGCTTGTTCCATCTCATCAATCGAAGTGAAGTCAAAAGCCTCTTTCACCTCTTCGGCAGCCATTTTAGGATGCTTCTCCATTAATGTGAACAGCGATTCAGGCGAAAAGGTAACGGGGATCGGTGTCACCGCACCGCCACTTACCGTCTTGATGAAGGCTACGAGGGTCTTGTAATCGCGGAAGTTAGCTAATTTCATCTGCTTGTTTTCATATTCAATGATGAATGTCGGGAACACTTCGATATTTTCTTTTTCGGTGAATTGCAAGTCAGATTGAAAGGCTTCACGGGTTGACTCATCGTTCATCGCTTCCAAAAAATCGGCTAAATCGATGCCGGTTGCATCGGCAATGCCAATCAATTCGTCTTCTTTGATGGCTGGTTTTACTTCTGCCATCGCTGCTGCCCGTAAATTATAGAGGAATAATTCAGCTTTTCCTGCATTTGCTTTCTCTGCTGCTTTAAAAGCAATATTTGTGGGATAAGACGAACTTTCAGTCTCTGAATACAGTTGAAAATCAGTCGTTCCGATGGGCATTTTATGTTTCTGGGCCGTTTCTAAAAGGTGACGAGCTGTGCTGATATTGATTTTTCGATAATAGGATTCGGGCGTTTCATCGGTTGGTTTCTTCTTGTTTAAATCCTCAATAAGTCCTCCCATCACATAGCGAAACTCGATTTGCCCCGGGAAATGGGTTTCGATTTTGCGCAGATACGGCTCTTCTCCCCAACACCAAGGGCACAAGGGATCTGTGAAATTGGTAATAATTACTTTGCTCATAACAATAAATCTTGTCCCGCAAAGATACGGAAAACCATCGAGTAAAACAATTTAACTACTCAAAAACTGTTCAACTTACAAACTGTTAGATTCTTTTAACTATTAAAAGTCACATTTGTGACCTGTCGATTGCGTGTGATGCGCTACCTTTGTCACTATAAAATCAAAACGGAAAGACGATGGAAAATAAGATGAAAGACTATCTTCCGAAGATGGAACCAGCCAAGATGCAGGCACTTTTTGAGATTAGAAATGCTTATAAAGCAGGTGAGTTGTCTGTTGAGGAGGCCCGAGACCGAATCCGGCAGCGCGTTGGCACAGTAAGTGCTTACCACATTGCTTATCTTGAACAGACGATGACCGAGGAAACGGAAGATGAATGTCTGCGGGAGGATATTCACTCGTTGATTCACCTTTTAGATGGTTTTATGGATTATTCAAGACCTAATCTGCCCGCCAATCATCCCATTACGCACTATCTGAACGAAAATGACGAGATGCGGAAGCTGTTGCTGGCAGTCGAAGACCTTGTTCAATATCCAATGATCAAGAACCAGTGGTTGGAACTTTACGACCGAATCAGTCAATATCCGTTGCATTATAAGCGTAAGCAAAACCAACTTTACCCTATTTTGGAGCGTAAAGGCTTCTCGCGACCGACGACTACAATGTGGACATTCGACGACATTGTGCGCGACGAAATACGCGAGTCGGCACGCCTATTAGAAGCTGGCGACGAAGAAAAGTTTATCTCCTTACAGACTACGTTGATAGCCCACTGTCGCGATTTGATGGAAAAAGAGGAAGTGATTCTTTATCCTACGTCGCTTGTTTTGATTGATAATGCAGAGTTTGAAGATATGAAATCAGGTGACCAAGAGATCGGATTCGCGTTCTTCTCAGTGTCGGCCGAACCGCAAAAGACGTCCAGCAGGCTTGTGCCGGCAGTGGATGAATTTGCCAAAGACCTGCAAGTGTTACTCAACAAGTACGGTTACAGCGCGGGAGCAACCGATCAGCTTGACGTAACAACGGGCAAATTGACGCTCGAACAGATTAATCTCATCTACAAACACCTGCCGATCGACATCTCTTTTGTGGACGAACGTGAACTTGTTTGTTTCTATTCAGACACTGATCACCGCATTTTCCCGCGTAGCAAGAATGTAATTGGCCGCGAAGTGATGAACTGCCATCCGCGAAAGAGTGCCCATATCGTGCGTGAAGTTATCGACAAGTTGCGCAGTGGAGAGCAAAACAAGGCCGAATTTTGGATTAATAAGCCTGGGATGTTTATCTATATTGTCTACGTTGCGGTGCGAGACGCGGAAGGAAAGTTTCGTGGTGTGCTCGAGATGATGCAAGACTGTACGCACATTCGGGCTTTGGAAGGGTCGCAGACATTACTCACTTGGTCGGGCGAGAAGGAGCAACAAGAGTCCCCTAAGCCTGTAAATAATGTGGAAGAAGATGCCGGCGAGACAGTGCCTATTACCGAGATAACACCAGAAACACGGTTGCACGATCTGCTGAAACAATATCCCGACCTTCGGAAACGTCTTCCCGAGTTAGCTCCGGAGTTTAAGATGCTCAACTCACCATTAGGTAAACTCATTGCACGTAAGGCTGATGTGCGGATGATGAGTGAGCGTTCGGGTATTCCTCTTGATAAACTTATTGACGGGATTGGTGGTTTGATTCGCTGAATGATAAATGTAGATGGAATGAGTAAAAGGAGAAATATCTGACTAAAACGTATTCGTTCATCCGGATGTATAAGTGTTTTTATTTGTAAAATATAACAATCTGATTATCAATTATATACAAGCTGTGTTTCAATTAACGGTTACTTGCCTTGCGATTAACCGTTAATTGTATGCCGTTTAACGGCTTTTCTCAGTGCGTTTAACGGCAAATGAGAAATGAAGAAATAATGAAGTGAAAGCGGGAAGTAAGCTCTTTACTTTTAATCGTTGTCGAGCACACGCTTGATTTCGGCTTTCTGACGTTGCTTTCGGGGGTTAGCCAATCGTTGATTCTTACTTTGATATACATTCCGTAGCTGTTAGTCGTGGCGAAAGGCACCACAGGACCGGATGGTTTATCTTAGTGGAATGTGGGGCGGGGGAGTATTCGTTTCAGGGGATTTGGTAATCCGATATTGGGTTTGAGCGTGCAAATATACGAGAATTATTAACAGTCAGTTTGCTTTTTAATGGAGAAATAGAAATCATCCCACGCGTCGCACCACGCTGGCATACTGTCAAACACCAAGTTGGCACCCTCTTTTTTCAATGCACTTTGGGATAAAGGACCTGTGTTTACGGCCACTGTGAAGATGCCGGCAGCCACACCTGCCCGTACACCTAATGGTGCATTCTCTACCACAATACCTTCATTGGGACGAAAATTACCCGCTTTTTGCAGTCCCATCAAATATGGATCGGGAGCAGGTTTGCCGCACTTTACATCGTAAGCCGTGACGATGTGGCGACGGTTGACAAAATGCCGAAAGTCGGTCAATACTCGCTCGATGAGTGGGCGTTGACCACTTCCGGTCACAATACCGATTTGTAAACCGTCGCGTTTCATCTTCTGCATCAGCGAAACGACGCCATCCATAATGGGAGCGACGGGTAACAAACCGAACTCTCGCGTCTTTTCGTCATACATTTCTTGTGCTTCGGTCTCAGAAATAACTCTTCCCTGTTGCTCTTTCACCATAATTCGGATAGTATCTACGCCTCGCATCCCTTCTGTCTGATACGCATCTAAGGCTGACATACGAATTCCGAACTTCTGCATAGCCCTTTGCCACGCAATAGCGTGATTGGGCATCGAGTCGTAAAGCACACCGTCCATATCGAAAAGGACGACTTTCGGGGAGAGTATCATTATTTCCTTTTATTTCAATCGATCCTGAATCGCTTTGCTTTCAGCCTCGTAACCCGGTTTGTTGAGTAGTGCAAACATATTCTTCTTATAGGCTTCTACCCCCGGTTGATTGAACGGATTTACGCCGAGAACATTGCCGCTGATGCCGCAAGCGATCTCAAAGAAGTAGATTAATTGACCGATATAATATTCATTTAACGCCGGAACGCTGATGCGAATGTTGGGAACGCCACCGTCGATGTGTGCCAGACGTGTACCTAATTCGGCCATTTTGTTCACCTCGTCTACGTGTTTTCCAGCGAGAAAGTTCAATCCGTCAAGGTTTTCTTCATCGTTGGGGAACAGTAAATTATGGTTAGAC
Source organism: Hoylesella pleuritidis (assembly GCF_963541955.1). Classification (NCBI taxonomy): domain Bacteria; kingdom Pseudomonadati; phylum Bacteroidota; class Bacteroidia; order Bacteroidales; family Prevotellaceae; genus Hoylesella; species Hoylesella pleuritidis. The sequence continues at coordinate 152,723 of NZ_CAUTUT010000003.1, forward strand.
TGTTCGATACTGATGACGGTTTCAAAGATCGAACGCTCTCCTTCTTGAATCCATTGACCCATAGAGTGGAGATCGGTTGTAAAGTCGCAGGATGCAGGGAATATGCCTTTGTGCTCCTTTCCTTCGCTTTCGCCGAAGAGTTGTTTCCACCATTCGCTTACGAAATGAAGTTTCGGCTGATAGTTTACCATTATTTCAATCTTCTTTCCGGCCTCATTGTAAAGAGCATTACGCACAGCAGCATACTGGGCAGCGATGTTTTGCTCGAAAGGAACTTCCTTTCCGGTTGCTTTTTCCATATCGGCAGCACCGCCGACAAGTGCTTTGATGTCGAAGCCTGCACACGCAATGGGTAGCAAACCCACGGGAGTAAGTACCGAGAAACGGCCACCCACGTTGTCGGGAATGATGAAACTCTTGTAGCCCTCTTTGTCTGCGCAGGTGCGGGCAGCCCCTTTCTTCGCATCGGTAATGGCTACAATGGCATCTTTTGCTTGTTGCTTGCCGCGTTGCAGTTCGCATTGCTTTTTAAGAAGACGGAATGTAAGTGCGGTCTCCGTTGTCGTTCCTGACTTCGAAATATTGATAACACCGAAACGTTTGTCCCGCAAATATTCGGTGAGTTCAGACAGATAATCTTCGCCGATATTGTTTCCAGCAAAGAGGATCGTGGGATTTTGCTTGTCGTTTACAAGCCAAGCGAAAGCGTTTCCCAATGCTTCGATGACTGCACGGGCACCTAAATAACTGCCGCCGATGCCTGCAACGACGATTACTTCGCATTTCTCACGCAGCGTGTCGGCTACACACTGCACTTCATTGAGAAACTCTGGCGTAATGGATGACGGCAAATGGAGCCATCCTAAGAAGTCATTGCCCGGGCAAGTACCGTTTTCTAAGGCCTCTTGTGCGGCTTTCACCTTGGATTCATACGCTTGAATGGCGCCCGATTGCAAGAATTGGGCGGCCTTTGTAATGTCTAAACTAATACTTTTCATTATCGTTTTATTGAATGATCTCTGTCGATTGACCGACTTATCGGAATGAGTCGGTGAGGAGTTTTATCTCAATTTGGGGTGCAATTTTTTCGTAGAGGATGTTGTAAACGGCATCAAGAATGGGCATATTGACGTGTAAGTGGCGATTGATTTCTTTCATACACTTCGTTCCGAAATAGCCTTCTGCAATCATTTCCATTTCGATTTGTGCACTCTTCACACTGTAACCTTTACCGATCATTGTGCCGAACGTGCGGTTGCGAGAGAAGTTCGAGTAGCCCGTTACAAGCAAATCGCCTAAGTAAACGCTGTCAAACACACTGCGTTCCAACGGTCGGACAGCTTGCATAAAACGTGACATCTCCTGCACGGCATTGGCCATCAACACGGCTTGAAAGTTATCGCCGTATTTCAATCCACTGCAAATTCCGGCGGCAATGGCGTAAACATTCTTTAAAACGGACGAATATTCGATACCGACAACATCACTGCCCGTTTTGGTTTTAATGAAATTGCTCTGAATAATTTGCGTAAAAGCACGGGCTTTTTCTTCATCGCAACAGCCCACGGTAAGGTAAGAAAGCCGTTCGAGTGCCACCTCTTCGGCGTGAGATGGACCGCCAATACACGCCAAATTGTTGTAAGGAACGTCGTAAATCTGATGAAAATACTCTGAGCAAACTAAGTTTTCGTCGGGCACGATACCTTTGATCGCGGTTACGATAAACTTATCGTGGATACGTGTTTTCAGTTTTTTGAGGTGGTTTTTAAGGTAAGGCGAGGGTGTAACAAACACCAACGTATCGTAGGCTTGTACGATTTTGTTAATATCATTACTAAAAAATAGCTCATCAGTATTGAAATGTACGCTCATCAGATACGCCGGATTGTGCCCCAGTCGTCGAAAATCGTCGATCCGGTCATCTCTACGCATATACCAACCGATGTGATGCGTGTGACTCACCACAATCTTAGCAATGGCCGTTGCCCAGCTACCGCCGCCGATGATCGCTATTTTTCCGCAGTTGAACATAACTTTATCTTTTCACCCTTCACCTTTCCATCGCTTCACTTCTTTACCTTTTCGTTGGCTCGATCAATCCACGTCTGGAAATCATTCACGCTCGGATTATCATAGCCTAACTTATATTTCTTGTTGATTCCACACACATCCATCTGGAGTTTTTGTGCTTGTGCGGATCGAATATCACTGATTAGATTGTATCCGGCTTTGTTAAATACGGGTACCCAAGCCTCGGGAACGCCGATGGCTGCCCATTCTTCAACCGAACTCTTGGGCATTTTCTTTTCGGGACGCATCTGTGGGAAGAACAAGACTTCTTGTATATAGGTCTTGCCAGTCATTAACATTACGAGCCGATCTATACCAATTCCGATACCCGAAGTGGGTGGCATACCATATTGCAAGGCGCGAAGGAAATCTTGATCGATAATCATTGCCTCGTCATCTCCCTTGTCGGCGAGTCGCATTTGCTCCTTAAATCGTTCCTCTTGATCAATCGGATCGTTGAGTTCTGAGTAAGCATTGGCCAACTCTTTACCATTCACCATCAACTCGAAACGCTCGGTAAGACCCGGTTTAGAGCGGTGCATCTTTGTGAGCGGTGACATCTCGACAGGGTAGTCGGTGATAAACGTAGGCTGAATGAATGTTCCTTCGCAAAACTCGCCGAATATCTCGTCGATCAACTTACCTTTACCCATCGTCTCGTCGACCTCTATTTTGAGCTGTTTGCAAATTTCGCGGATTTCATTTTCATCTTTTCCGTCCAGGTCGTAACCCGTTTTCTCTTTGATGGCATCTAATATCGACAACCGGCGATATGGTGCTTTAAAACTTATGATATGACCGTCGATTTCGCGTTCGGGCTTTCCGTTCACGGCAATGCAAATCGTTTCGAGCAGTTTCTCGGTGAAATCCATCATCCAGTTGTAGTCCTTATACTGCACATACAGTTCCATACACGTGAACTCCGGATTATGATTGCGGTCCATTCCCTCGTTGCGGAAGTTTTTTCCAATCTCATACACGCCTTCGAAACCACCTACAATGAGGCGCTTTAAATACAATTCGGTGGCGATGCGCATATACATATCAACATCGAGTGCATTGAAATGGGTTATGAACGGACGTGCACTTGCACCGCCGGCAATGGCTTGCAACGTGGGTGTTTCTACCTCGGTGTACCCCGCATTGTCCAAAACCTGCCGCATTGTTCGTATCACCGTGGCCCGTTGAAGAAATGTTTCCTTCACGCCATCATTGACAACTAAGTCGACATAACGTTGCCGATAACGCAACTCAGGATCATCAAACTTGTCGTAAGCAACCCCGTCTTTGTATTTGACAATGGGCAACGGCTTGAGCGATTTGCTCAAAAGTGTAAGTGTCTGAGCGTGAACCGAAATCTCACCTGTTTGTGTTCGGAAAACGAAACCGATCACCCCGATAAAGTCGCCGATGTCAAGCAGTCTCTTGAATACCGTATTATAAAGCTCTTTATCTTCGCCCGGGCAAACGTCGTCGCGCGAGACATAAACCTGAATACGTCCTTTCGAGTCTTGAATCTCGGCAAACGAGGCCTTACCCATTACCCGCCGACTCATCAGTCGACCCGCAATGCATACTTCTCGCTTATCATTCTCATTAAAATCAGCCTTTATATCGGTAGAGAAAGCATTTGTCGGATACTCTGCGGCAGGGTAGGGGTCGATGCCCATAGCCCGCAGTTGTTGCAGACTCTGCCGTCTGACAATCTCCTGCTCACTTAATTCTAAAACGTTCATAACTATTTACTGTCATCTTGATTATGGTTGCAAAAGTACGAAATTAATCTGAAAGGTCTCCTCTATTTCTTGTTTTTTCACCTCGACACATTCGTTTTCGCTATCTTTTGTCTATTTTACATAGTCGAATTGTGATAAGTCGATATTAGAATAATGAGAGAATTTGAAACATTCTTTAAAGAAAACTATGCCCGAGCCTATTTTCTTGTCCTCAGAATCACGCACGATGCTGAGGTGAATAAGGACATTGCGGGCATCCGCTCATAATAAATTATAATATGGTCATATACTGCTGATAATCAATAAGATATGACGTATGTTTCAATTAACGGCTAAACATAAGGCGATTAACAATTAAACGAGTGACAATTAACCGTTAGTTACACGATGATTAATTGTTACTTGCAAGCTGAGAAACAGCTTTTTGCAGATGGGATGAATTTAAATGGAGAAATCTCTGATTATCAACAGATTATAAAATGACTGTTTTGTGTGCTTCATCGTTCGGAAAAATCTTATAGAATTGACAGCTGACAAACTTGTCAATAGTCGGCATTAAACGAATGTAAAAAGTTGACAAGCACTCCATTAAGAGCCGTTAAGATGTTAAATTCGAGTGTTAAAATGGAATAAAGAAATAAGACAGATTGGCAGAAATCCGTTTTTTGCTCTTATATTTGCAAGTGTTGCGAACAAGGGAGTGTCCCTACTCATCGCTTCAATGCAGATAGAGAAGATATTTAAACAAAATAACAAGACAATGAAAAAGTATTCAAAGTATTTGCTTTCAGCAATGTGTGTCATTGCCGTTGCATTTTCGGCGGGGGCTTTTGTCAAAGCCAACGCGGCGGCAGCAACTGTTCCGGCAGGGCAGCCTGTTGATTTAACTTATGCTGCAGAGAAAGCTTTGCCAAGCGTAGTGCATATATTGAACACTCGCAATAGCAAGGTGCAAACAGTCGATGTACAAACAGATCCATTCAGCGACTTCTTTGGTGATCCGTTCGGTTTCTTTGGGAGTCCGAATCAAGGCAATGGAGGTACGCAGAAAAGGCAAGTTCGTACGCCTAAGCAACAAGGCTCCGGGTCGGGCGTCATAATTTCTTCCGACGGATATATCGTTACAAATAATCACGTGGTTGATGGTGCCGACGAACTTACTGTGACGACAAACGATAATAAAGAATATTCTGCTCGAATTATCGGAACAGATAAAACCACAGATTTGGCATTGATTAAGGTTGAGGGAAAAAACTTTCCTGCCGTATCAATAGGTAACAGCGACGATCTGAAAGTGGGCGAATGGGTACTTGCCATAGGTAATCCTTTCAACCTGACTAATACTGTTACGGCGGGTATTGTCAGTGCGAAAGCTCGTACTCTGTATGCAAACGGCGTGGAATCATTCATTCAGACCGATGCTGCTATTAATCGAGGCAATTCCGGCGGGGCATTGGTCAACACACGCGGTGAACTTATCGGAATCAATGCAATGCTTTATTCGGAGACAGGTTCGTACAGCGGCTACGGCTTTGCAATCCCTACTGCTATTATGAATAAAGTGGTTTCCGATCTTAAAACTTACGGAACTGTTCAGCGTGCATTTATCGGAATTCAAGGCGGCGATGTAAAGAACTATATCGATGAACAGAAAAACAAGGGTAAAGAAATCGATCTCGGCACAATGGAAGGTGTTTATGTGGCTAAGGTTTCGGAAGAGAGCGGTGCACAAGCAGCCGGAATCAAGGAGGGAGATGTCATAGTTTCTGTTGATGGAAAGAAGATTACCAAGTTCGGCGAGCTGTCTGCTATTCTCGCGAACAAACGTCCGGGTGATAAGTTGACACTCACTTACCTGCACAACAAGATAAAGAAGACGACTACTATTACCTTAAAAAATGAGCAAGGTAATACGAATATTGTCAAGAAAGCAGATTTAGATGTTCTCGGAGGTAACTTCCGTGAGGTGCCGGAAACTTTGAAAAAACAGCTGAATATCAGTTTCGGATTGGAAGTTATCAAAGTAAATAACGGGAAATTGAAGACTGCTGGTATCAACAAAGGATTCATTATCCAGAAAGTCAATGATACGCCGGTGAAGTCGATAGATGCTATGCAACAGTTGGTGAAAGACGCATCGACAAGCAAAGATCCGGTATTATATATTCAAGGAATTTATCCTACGGGCAAGAAAGGCTACTTCGCTGTTCCGCTTGAATAAATAATGACCGTATAAAGCCATCAGGAGTTCGGTATGACTCATTTGCTTACAGTAGCAGAGAGGCCCTATCGAACTCCTTATTCCATTGAAACGCTTGTACAATATGGATATTTCGGAGTCATTTTCTCAAATAAACTATAAAATATTTGCAGAAGTGCAGGAAAACCATTAAATTTGCATCAGGCATAAATAAGTAGAACTTAATGAGACAACTGAAAATCACGAAATCAATCACTAATCGAGAAAGTGCATCACTCGACAAGTATCTTCAAGAGATAGGACACGAAGAGCTCATCTCGATTGAAGAAGAAGTGGAATTGGCTCAACGTATTAAGAAAGGAGATAAGGAGGCTCTTGAACGATTGACCAAAGCTAATTTACGATTCGTGGTGTCTGTTGCAAAGCAGTATCAAAATCAAGGACTGAGTTTACCCGACCTCATCAATGAAGGCAATCTGGGACTTATCAAAGCCGCGGAAAAGTTTGATGAAACGCGTGGATTTAAATTTATATCCTATGCCGTATGGTGGATCAGACAGAGTATTCTGCAAGCCATTGCCGAGCAGAGCCGTATAGTACGGCTTCCTTTGAATCAAGTAGGGTCGGTCAATAGAATCAACCGCATTCTGAATAAGTTTGAACAGGAAAACGAACGGCGGCCAAGTGTTGATGAAATTGCCGATAAAGTGGATTTGCCGGAAGACAAAATCGTGGATGCGATGAAAGCACCCAGTAAACACATTTCCGTAGATGCTCCTTTTATTGAAGGTGAAGATAACAGTCTTTTGGATGTCTTGCCCAATGCGGATTCGCCGATGGCTGACAATGAATTGGTGATGGAGTCGCTCCGTGCTGAAATTTCGAGTGCCTTGAATGTGCTGAACGAACGCGAACGAAACATCATTGAAGCCTTTTTCGGTATCAATCAGCCGGAAATGACACTTGAAGAAATCGGTGATAAGTATGGACTTACCCGTGAAAGGGTACGACAAATCAAAGAAAAAGCTATCCGACGGCTCAGACATAACACCAAAAATAAGATGCTGAAATCTTATCTCGGACAATAGAATCATACATAATATAAAGATACAATTAAGGTAAAATGAGATTGAACAAACATTTTCTGATAGCATTTTTCGTTTGCACGCTGTTGACATTTTCAAATATGTCGGCCAAGAATAAACAAGCAATAATATATGCTTATGGGGTTTCGATGTCTTTTAATGACTCAACCGTTTACTTCACCGATATTCAATCTATTAAGACAGCATACGTAAGTGATAAGTCGCACTTTCTTTATGGTAGAGAAAGTTATGCAAATCAATTGCGTGATTATTTGTCTGATAAAGGGTTGCAACATCGTACTTGTATTATCGTGTACAAGGAAAAGCGTAGAGATATCGAAAAGAAGTTTCTCGCAATGCGTAAAAAATATACGGATAAAGGCCGTTTTGATGTCAAATATATCAATGTTTCCGATTTCCGATTTCAAGCCGTAAGCCCTACGGATGATGAAATCCAGGATGCCGTTTTGGGCAAATAAGATGGGAATGATAGGTTACAGACCATCAGCACTATATTTGCAACAGAAATCGATTGAGGCAGATTTGATCTTTATTTGTTTGTAGGAAGCAAAACGAAAATGGCAAATAACAGTACTAATTACTATTGTATAGCGGATTTATATATCCGCATTGTTTTTCAGGATACCGCAATTGATAATGTGGATTTACTACCTTCTTTCGAGCCTTTCAGGGTCTTAAATGAACCGAAAGATTTGTTTTTTCAGCTTGTTGTTAATGATACGTTGACTGAAGTTTCCGAAGAGCATTGTAAAAGAATTCGTGCTTTCGATACAGGTAACGGCGATACGATTGTTGACCGACTCAATAATGGCGGTTATCAATATATCATCAAAGATCTTGAAGGGAAGATTTGCTGTTTGTTACAGACCAATAAGGACTTTTCAGACTGTACTTGCAAACTTTGGGGCAATTATAATATGCGTTGCTTCGGCTTACAGAATGCACTGATGATGATATTTTCCTTTGGTGGAAGTTTTCATCAAACGCTGCTCATCCACGCTTCTCTTGTTAGACAAAACGGATATGGCTATGCTTTTAATGCCAAGAGCGGGACAGGAAAAAGCACACACGTCAGTCTCTGGCTCCGTTATATCCCAGGTTGCGATTTGATGAATGACGACAACCCGATCATACGTATTGTTGATGGCGAACCATATATTTATGGAAGCCCGTGGAGCGGAAAAACTCCCTGTTATCGTAATGTAAAAGCGCGATTAGGCGCCATCACACGAATTGATCGGGCTCCGGAGAATCGTATAGACAGGCTTTCTCCCATCGAGGCATTTACTTCATTGCTTCCTTCCTGTTCATCAATGAAATGGGATTCGGACATTTTCAACAGAGCGTGTGACACCATTACCCGAATCGTCGAGACCACAGCTATCTACACATTACACTGTTTACCCAATAAAGAGGCTGCCATCTTATGCAACAAGACCATAGCGAAGTAAAAAAGATACATTTCTCTAACACCGAAATCTTGCCCGAGGTTGTTCGATTGATGGATGAAGGTCATACGGTTACTATCAACCTCAGAGGATTCAGTATGCGGCCGTTTTTGGAGAACGATCGAGATAAGGCTTTGCTCACTAAGGCCAAAGACATTCGAAAAGGTGATGTCGTATTAGCTGAAATAACTCCCGGACATTATGTCCTTCACAGAATTATTAAGGTAGAAGATAATAATGTTATCTTGCGAGGTGACGGCAATATCCTTGAAGAGCACTGTCGAAAAGAGGATATCAAAGGTTTTGCTATTGGTTTCTACCGTAAAAGTCGGAAGAAAATTGACAAGACCAACAGTTTCAAATGGTTGCTTTATTCGTGGCTGTGGACTTTCCTCTATCCAATCCGGCGTTATCTTTTGGCAGTTTACCGACAGATTTGGCTTAGATTTTTCAAACCCATTTAGAATATGAAAGCAAAAAAAGGATTCAATCTCCGCACCATTTGCGGTAGACAAGTTATTGTAGCCGAAGGCGAAGAAAACATTGATTTCAGTAACATTATCACAATGAATGATACTTCGGCATTCCTTTGGGAACAGATTAGTGATAAGGATTTTACCATTGAAGATCTTGTTTGTCTCCTCACGACACATTATGATGTCAGCGAAGCAGAGGCCCGCAAAGATGTAGAAGAACTTGTCAAAAAGTTTCTCGAAATTGGAATCATAGAAGAATAAAGAACAGAACGACAATCACCCAAATACGATCTTCATTCAAATAAGTGTTAAAAGGCGGAAGTTTCATTTGATTCATTTTCCTGTCTGAACTTTTTTGACTACCTTTGCGGTCGCAATACGGGTGAGTCTTGCACGGCCAGCTCCCTTCGAATCCTCCAGGACGGGAACGTAGCAAAGGTAGTTGGTTGTAGCGGCGCGATGTAAGTAGCTCACCCACCCCGCCTCTTTAGCTCAGTTGGCCAGAGCACGTGATTTGTAATCTCGGGGTCGTTGGTTCGAATCCGACAAGAGGCTCGTAAAACAGGGAGACATCTTCGGAGATGTCTCCCTGTTTCGATGAATAAAGGTCGGCGATAAATTTATTTTAATGCAAAGTTATGCAGATATTACTGGCATGTGCAAAGGATATGACAACAGAGAGCGAAATTGCTCCGAGGTATCGTACCCTTCCGAGATTTCAACGTGAGGCAGAGGAGAATGCCGTACAGTTGATGGATTATTCAAGTGAAGAACTGCAACAAATGTTGAGATGCAATATGCAAATTGCAACACTCAATAAGTTGAGATATACCGATTTTCTCAATCCGAATCAGCGACTCGCCGCGGTATTGTCATATACCGGCATTGCGTATAAGTATTTAAAGCCTGATGAATTCAGCAATACCGATGCAGAATTTGCCCAACAACACCTTTGGATTACTTCCTTTTTATATGGTCTGCTCAGACCATTCGATGAAATCAAGACTTATCGTTTGGAGGGAAACGTCGTGTTACCGGAGAATGATTGTAGTATGTTCGATTATTGGAAACCGCTTCTCACCGATGTTCTCATCGAATCTGTGCAAGCCGATGACGGTATTTTAATCAATTTAGCTAGCGCAGAAATGAAGCGATTATTCGATTGGCGTAAAGTAGAGAAAGCCATTCGGGTAATTCATCCAGAGTTTGTGGTGCGTCGGGGAGGGAGATTGAAAACCGTGGTAGTATATGCCAAGATGTGTCGCGGAGCAATGGCTCGACATCTGATAACCAATCGATGTGCACAGCCTGATGACTTATTCGATTTTAATTTTGAGGGATTCGCATATAGTCCTGCCGATGAATGTTGGGTACTTGACGAATGAGTTGCTTTGCACAGATGTCGAGACAGACGCAGACTTTTAGGTGTTTTGATGATGCTGGCGGTAAGAGCGTGCCTCGGGGGCTCTCTTTCTCGTTTCCTTAGGGAAGCCTAATGCTATCCCTAAGGGTTGGCAGGTGTGTATCCTTAGGGTAGACTGAAGTGTACCCCAGGGGTAGACCAATGTCTACCCCTGGGGTTGATTTCGTATCATTCTCTTTCGAAGACCATATCTTGTCGAAGATAGTTTTGAGAGAATGTCTGTCGCTCCTTTTGGAGTAACAGGAAACTATGGTTCTTACAAAAGACAAGGACTATTGGGCGGTCCATACTTTGAATGCCTTGAAACGGTCTTCACTGCTCACCCCTACACTGTTTTCATCTAATGCTAAGTAATATGAAAAGCGTTGGTGCTTAGATTCCTTATGGCTGGGTGTTTTCGACCAATATTCTCCATATACTCCTACGTAAAGAAGAGCACCTCCGCTTGAATAACAACCTAACGTTGGAAGATAAAAATAATTGCTCGAGACTGTCGGTTTACCTTTCTTGACAGAATTATTATTTATCTCGGCTTCCTCTGAATTTGTGGTGTAATCTTTATTGTCTGGAGCTTGAGTGGAGCTGAATCCGACTATCTCGCTCTTTTTCTTAAACCATACACCACCTTGGTATAGGTGTCCCATTGTTTCCCATATTGTCGTGCCATCCCAATGAGGGTCTCCGTTCTTAACATACCAGTGCATCTCGTTCACGTTGGGACAATCTTTGCAACTGCGAGAAGCTGACTCCGGGTAACCAACATTGTCATTAAACCAACGATCGATATCTGCTGATTTGGGGTATTCAGCTTTATTGCTTTCGTTGTTAAATTTGGGTTGTCCGGTTTCGTGGCCTTTCCAACAATGGTTAATGGCGTCCCATAGGTAATACTCCTGTCCGTAATGTGGAACGGCCAAATCGTAGGCTACTTTCTTGTTCTTTCCGACATTGAAAGTGCGCGTGCCGTAATTCTTAGTAACAGTCCCTTTTACGTGAGTCTTTTGGTCGTAGAGCGTGTATTCCACCGTGAAATCATTGTACGTGCCGGGAGATAATACCATAATGGCAGCATTCTTGTAGACGGTTTCGCTTTTCGGTATTTCAAAACCATCGTCATTGCCATTTTTGAGTATAAGCGTAATGCGCTTGGAAATGTTTGTCGCAGTAGAGGTCTGAAGTCCTGTATCGTCGAAATTGTAAGTACCTGCTATGGCCTTATCGGCAGTTACTTTGATTTGGGTTACTTTTACATCTTCTGCAAATCCGTGGCTGTAGTAAGGCACAAAGGTGATGTATGACGCTTTGTGACTGAGCCGGAATTTATACCGTCCTCCGCTCTTTGTGGCCGTACCTGTTCCACAGTCGCCATCTTTGCCGATATGCGATCCGTCGTTAGGTTGTTCTTGCTTTTGTATAGCTTTGATCGTCACCTTGTCGCCGGCATTACCGCCCGTGTAACGAACAGGGTAGCTATTGGCAGTATAAGTGCCTGTAAAATAAAACTTAGCTGTTTCCGTCTTTCCGGTGATATCGCTCTTGATACTTTTAGTCAATCCACCGTCGGCTATCCAGAGTTCATCGCCCTCTGTCCAATAGAATTTTATGCCTGTTCCCGTATATTCACCCGAAGTTCGGGTGGCATTGTTATCACCAACGGCAAATTCAGTCAATCCTTTTATATCAAAATCCTGTTCTTTATCATTTTGCATCGTGTCATAATTGGAACAGGCAGTAGATAGTATGGTAGCTATGGTTAATACAGAAAAAATGCTTGTCTTCATTTTCTTCATTTCTTTTTAATTCTCTATTCTCTTTGTAACTTTCTATTTCTACTCTTCCCAAAGATTCTTCGAGGTTTCCTCCTCGAAGGAATCATAAGGCTTAGCATTCAACACTTCATCATCATCGGCCGGATTGTGATCGCCTTGCAAGGAGCTTTCCAACAGATGGGTGTCAGGTTCAATGTTAATAACTTTGAATTCAGGTTTACTATAAGCCTGCTTCATTAAGTGTTTTTTGTTCATCTTATAACTAATTTTACGGGTTTATCTTTATCTTATTTTCCTTCTTATAGATTTTTGAAGAGGCACAAAAAAGCCAGCAAAGAGAACTCTCGGGCTCCCTTTGTTTATGGATATGCACGGCGCTTCACGCACACGCGCGTAAAAACGTTTTGGAAAGAGGTTAGCGGCGATGCGCCTGTGGGTGTGTGTGGGAGGGTGTGGTAGCAAAATATGTGGACCTCCCAAAGAAGCAGCCGAGAAGTTTACGGAAAAATCACTGTTTTCCTGTATCGGCATCATACCTTTATTATTTTGCACACAGTATGTCGTCATAATTGGTTGCAAAGTTAATTAAATATCTTTAAATGCGCAAGTATATGGGTCAGAATGTTTAAGATTCGCCGCGAATCCTCGTATGAAACCAAATATAATATTCCTTACCGCTTCTTTTCACCGTCTCGTAGTGGCCCAACTACTTGGCCACTACATTTCAGGCTGCTACGGGTGATTCTTACTTCAGTTCGCCCGTTTGATAGAATTTCAGTAAGTCGATATTCAATATCGTGAGATATTTGCTTTGCAGCTTGTTTTGTTGCGCCGTGAGCAGATTGTTTTTTCCGGTCATCAACTCGACAATATTCTTCAATCCCAAACGGAATTGCTCGCTCAACAGCTCATAACTCTCTTGCGCACTGGCTACACTCGCCTGTGAAGCTCGGAACTTATTCTGATTAGTCGTAGCTTCGAGCCAATAGTTCTCGATGTTAGAATAGAGTTGTGTCTGCTTGTCGCGCAGGTCGAGCAGACTATTCTGCTGCCGGATTACCGCCTTGTTGATAGCCGTTTTCTTCGAGCGGTTGTCGAAAATTGGAACACTCACCGTCACGCCTCCCATCACATCGAAGTTGGTCTTGAGCTGCGTGCCCCATACCGTGTTGCTCATTGATGTGGTGTTGGTGCCCACACCTGCATTCATACTAATGGTAGGTAGTCCTTGAGCTTTAGCTATCTTGATATCAAGACCACTGCTCTCAATGGCCAATCGACTATTCTTGATTTCTGGTCGCTGGGCCAAAGCTGTCATATAAACGTTGTTCAATGCAGGGACCTCCTGCAAGGCCATCTCATCGGTAGCTGTCGGAATGACCACTTCGAAGTTTTCATCATCGGTGATTTGCAAAAGTTGCTTCAGCTGGCGTTTGTAGTTTCGCAGACTGCTTTCGGCGGCCACAATATTATACTCGTCTTGTGCGCGCTGCGAGGTGAGTTGGGCCAAGTCAGCCCGACTCATTTTTCCCACAGCCAGCATTTCTTGTCCGCGTTCTTCGTTCTTCTTACTTGTCTCCAAACTCTGTCGGTTTACCGCGATGGCATCCGTGGAATAGAGAATCTGCACATAGAACTGGGCGATTTGCTCCTGAATCGAATTGGCCGTTATAGCCGAGTCGAGCTCAGCCTGGTCAGCTAAGAGCTTATTTCTCTTGACCGTATTCCGGTTTTGATTCCCGTTCCATACCGTCCAATTGGCGTTGACACCATAACTGCCGTTATAGTAAACCTTGTCGATGCTCGACTGCACATAGCCTCCTGCAACGGTCGAACTGCCTGTCTTGGGCCACGGTCGATAAGTAACCGATTGCGAAGTGGTGGCGTTCAACGAAGGCAACAGTGCAGCTCGCGATTGCCACACGTCTTCCTCGGCACTTCGTTTGGAAAGTCGGTTTTTCTGAATGGTAATGTTGTTACGCATCGCGTAGTCGATACAATCTCTCAAAGTCCATTGTTTAGCTTGGCTTGCTGCCGGGAGGAAAGCAAACAACAGCGTGGCAATTGTGATGATTCGAGATTTCTTCATAAATTGTTTCGTTTAGTGATTGACAAACTCCGGCACACCGAAGATCAGTTTATTGCTTAGACTTGAAATCGTTGTGAAAAGTTTATCAAGCCCGCCGTTTCTTAACAAATGTTTGTATTCCGGGAGGTTTATAATGATATGGAACAAGGATGATTCCGAATCCTCGAAATCATCCTTGTTTGTTGTCTTAGTTGTTGAAACTTTGCAGACGGGCGATATATTTTCCCAAAATATCAAACTCTAAATTAACCACCGAACCTATCTGCATATCACAAAAGTTGGTGTTCTCTCGTGTGTAAGGAATAATGGCAACCGTAACTGTATTTTCCGTAGGATTACAGACCGTGAGAGATACACCGTTAATCGTGACCGAACCCTTGTCAACAGTGAAATATCCGCGTTGTGCCATTTCCTTATCAAAGGGATATTCAAACGTGAAATAGGTTGAGCCATCGGCATCTTCCATTTTTGTGCAGACGGCTGTCTCGTCCACGTGTCCTTGCACGATATGTCCGTCTAAGCGTCCGTTCATTGGCATCGAACGCTCAATATTTACTCGATCGCCAATTCGGAGCAACCCAAGATTCGAGCGATCGAGTGTTTCTTTCATTGCCGTGACTGTGTAGACATCATCCTCTATTCTTACCACGGTCAGGCAAACACCGTTATGACTTACGCTTTGATCGATTTTCAGTTGGTCGGTGAACGTACACCTCAAACTGAAATCAATATTCTCTTTTTCTTTATGGATAGCCACGATAGTAGCCATTTCTTCGATAATACCAGAAAACATAGTTATTGAAAATGAATGTTTGAAAGCTGAAAACGGCAGAACTTGTCTGCCGTTTTGTAAAAAGGGTCATACCGATGATGTGATGAAACTCCGAGTAATTAAGATTTGAGAGCTCTCCGCCTTTGTAATCCACCGGCTTTACAGCTTGTCCCCGAAGGTTGTTTGTGGCCCGCCATTAGCAAAAGAAGCATTCTCGGTTTTTCGATTTTATTTGATGAGTATCCCGATCGAATCGATACAACCCTATGTGATCTCCTTATTTCTTATGCAAAGATAGAGCATTTCTGCCAATATACCAAATATTCGGAAGGGAAAAATCCATTATCACAGGTAATAACGTGAAATATTATTAAATTTCATTTCACCAATCCCAATAGTTCAATACAAAGTGCTAACTTTGAAAAAAATAATTTTTAAACTATATAACATATCGTATGAAGTGTTTATTTAATTTGTTTTCGGCATTCGTGGGAACAATGTTCTTTATGCCGGTGAATGCCGCGGAAAGTGCGGCAGATTATAATGTCGTACCACAGCCTCGTTCGATTGCGATGCAGAAGGGAGAAGCATTTGTACTTTCCGCTGGCACGAAAATTATTTATCCCGACGGAAATGCCGAGATGAAGCGAAATGCCGAGTTTCTGGCAGAATATGTCAAAGAGTCTACGGGACTCTCGTTAAGCTTGTCGACAAAAGGGCGCAGCAAATGTGCAGACATTATTCTGGCATTGGACAAAAAGGTATCAGGAAACGAATCCTACAAATTGATTGTCAGCAAGAAAGCTGTCAACCTTTCCGGAGCTACCTCTCGTGGTGTATTTTACGGTATTCAGACCCTCAGAAAGTCGTTACCCCTTATTCAGAATGCGGCAAATGTTTCGTTGCCTGCCGTCATAATTACTGATACGCCGCGTTTTTCTTACCGCGGAATGATGTTAGACTGTGCGCGCCATTATTTCCCCGTGGATGTTGTGAAAGAGTATATAGACTTGCTCGCGCTGCACAATATGAATGTATTCCATTGGCATCTCACCGAGGACCAAGGTTGGCGTATAGAGATAAAGAAGTATCCCGAATTGACGAAAATAGGTTCGGTGCGTAAGAAAACTGTGCTGGGGCGCAATTCAACCGTATTCGACAATACGCCTTATGGCGGATATTATACACAAGATGAAGCCCGCGAAATCGTTCGTTACGCCAAGGAGCGCTACATCACCGTCATCCCCGAAATCGATATGCCGGGCCATATGCTGGGTGCGTTGGCTGCTTATCCCCGATTGGGATGTACCGGAGGTCCGTATGAAGTGAGTCCGTTATGGGGCGTGTTCGACGACATTCTTTGTGCCGGCAACGATCAAACATTCGACTTCGTAAACAACGTGCTCGACGAATTATTAGATATCTTCCCCTCGGAATACATCCATCTTGGGGGAGACGAAGCCCCGAAGACCCGCTGGAAGACCTGTCCCAGATGTCAACAGCGCATCAAAGACGAGCATATTACGGCCGACGGAAAGATGTCGGCAGAGGATAAATTGCAAGGCTATTTTATGACACGAGTAGAGAAATACCTCAACAGCAAGGGACGTAAAATGATTGGTTGGGATGAGATTCTCGAAGGGAATGTAGACAAAAGCGCCACGATTATGTCGTGGAGAGGAATGGACGGCGGTCTGAAAGCATCAGAAATGGGGCACGACGTGATTATGTCGCCCACAACTTATGCCTATTTCGACTACTATCAAGCGAAAGAACAGAGGAACGAGCCACTGTTGATCGGCGGTTATCTGCCCTTGAGCAAAGTATATTCGTTCGAGCCCGTGCCCGACAATCTCAGTGATGCAGCTAAGAAACACATCTTCGGCGTACAGGCCAACCTGTGGACAGAGTATGTAACCTGCAAAGAATTGATAGAATACCAGGTGCTCCCGCGTATGGCAGCCATCTCGGAAATACAATGGATTCCGTCAGACAAGAAGAATTATGACGCCTTCAAGCAGCGCCTCAGTCGCCTGACGGACATTTACCGGATGTACGGACTCACCTTCGGAAAAGCCGAATAAAAGTCTGCAAGACAAGTCCTGAGATATATCCGTTCGCAAATAAAAAAACGCCGATTCGTCGGAACAGAACGGATTACGATTCAGCCTTGAGCGAACTGCCAACAATGGTGCAGACTTCCGCTTCAACCTCAAAACGCTTGTTATTCGCCGCAAAGTATGACCTTTGCAGACAGAATAACAAGCGTTTTCAATACACTCTTTCTCGAATTCAGCCTTACGCTTTGAGACCCGACCGCAAGCCGCGCCGTGCTTTCTCTCGGCCGCGCGCCGTTCAATCGGTTTCCCTCACTGCGTTTTCAAGGCTTCGGTTTGGGTTTCTTCTTCCCCTGCTTTGCTACGCGGAAGAATTCAACATTCTTCAACTGGCGGAATTCCTGCGTAGGCGTGAAGAGAATCTGTGTCTTCGAGATGCAATCCACCGGCTTGAAGTCTTCCTCTTTCTCCACAGATTTCGAGGTGAACGTGGGGCGAAATGTACCCAGCGGACCGGCATCGACGATGAAGCCTTGCGAACAAAGCTGGCTCAGCACCTTGCGAAACTTGTAAAACACGGCAGCCACGTCGGCATCGCCCACGGTGCTGTCTTCTGCCATCCGTTCGCAGAGTTTCTCGAACGACACACGCTGTTTCTGGCAAACAGGGCTTGCCACAAACACTTCCTTGCCTTTCAACGGGCCTACACTCATTTTCCGTTTATTCAACGAATAGTCCATAATGATAAAAATTTAGTTTGTTTACAGACCACGGGGCAACGTTATCTGTACTCTTCGCAGAACCTTCCCCCCAAGTGTCTGCCACAAAGATAACGAAAAGTTTTTGCTTTTCCAAACAAATGGGAGTACTTTTATTTTAACCCGATACTATCTTTCATAAAAAACGATAGTACCTTTTCGTAAAAACGATAGTACCTTTTACCTAAAACGATAGTACTTTTTTGATGAAACGATAGTACTTTTCTACAAGACGTTGGGATGACTTTTCCTGGATTGTCCGATAATTTTTGTAAATTGCTTATTTACAAGGTGTTAGAAGTTTCCTTTCAATGTCGTTTTTTTGCCGGAAATTCGTCCTTTTTCTATCGCATATTTGCATACTTATATCGGACTCAAATGATGAAAAGTCTGACCGATAGGCAGTGTTGTTTGCTCTTGCAGATGGCCGGACAGGTAAAAATAAACTGAAAGATAGGGGGTAGATTGTGTGGTGCTCCGCTCTCACTCATGGGCAGATGAGCGGGTCAGCAGCGGGGGCGCTTTCGTATATCTGTTCGAATCTCTCCCGCAGCAGTGTTTTGTCGTTAATGATTTCACGAATCTTTTTGAGGTTCGCCTCATTCGGAGAATTCGGAATCCATAACCGGACGTATCCGTGGGTGGAATACTTGTTTTCCAGATGGCTGACAAAACGCTTCCATTGCGCCTCTTTATTCTTTTCGGGATAGCGGTCTAAACCGTATTCTATCGTGCGACGAAACACGACGTCGGGCTCTAAGTCGCGGTTGGCTTCGGCAATGATCTTTCCGTAGATGTTTCTCGGAGCGTGCGAGGCCGATGCCCGATGGTCTTCTACGGCTTCTTTCATTATCTTGATTTGCTGAGACGTGAACCACCTGCGCAGTCGGGCATCGGCTCCGAGAATCTTACCACTTGTGAGGTGATGTACGGCTCGTGGTCCGGCGAGCCCCAGATCGTGGTAGGCGGCGGCAACGTAGGTCATATTGCAGTCGGCTCCGATCTTCTTCGCCAATTCCAGTGCACGCCGAATTATACGCGTAATGTGGGGTAGTCGGTGTGCCTTGTCAAAGGCTGCGTAGCGGGGAAGTATGTTTTGTTCGACAAACTCCATCAAATCGAGTGTGACATCGGGGGTAGGCATCATTGCGTTTCGTTTTGTTTGCAAAAATAATGTTTTATCCGTAACTTTGCAAGAAAATAGAACGGAGATATGAATGATAATGTTGTCGAGACGAACTCGGTAAAGGCTTGGGTGCTGGCCTCACGCCCCAAAACACTTACGGGAGCAGCTGTTCCGGTGATGATTGCTACGGCACTGGCTCTGCGAGATTCGGTATGGCAAATCAATGCGATGCCGGTTGTTTTGTGTTTTTTATTCGCTTTCATTATGCAGATCGATGCTAACTTCATCAATGATTATTTTGATTTCGTCCGACATAATGATGATGAAACTCGTTTGGGCCCGAAACGGGCTTGCTCGCAAGGTTGGATTACCGTCGGGGCAATGCGTCGAGGTATTACCGTTGCTACTGTTTTGGCTTGTCTGGTGGGAGCTCCGCTCATTGCGTGGGGGGGTGTTTGGATGGTTGTCTTTGGTCTGCTATGCGTTGTGTTCTGTTTCCTTTATACCACACATTTGTCTTACGTTGCGATGGGCGATGTCCTTGTTCTGCTGTTTTTCGGTATTGTACCGGTCACATTAACTTACTATCTCGAAATGCCGACAGGTTCTCAACCGGTTACTTGGGAGGTTTTTATCGCGGCACTGGCTTGCGGAATCGTTATAGACGCCCTCTTGGTGGTCAATAACTACCGTGATCTTGCCGGCGATCGGCGGGCCGGTAAACGAACTCTGGCCGTTGTACTCGGTCCTGCTCTTACACGACGGCTTTATTCTTACTTGGGTGTTGCCGCTTATCTGATGAGTTTTGTGTTTATGGCAGTCGATAGTTTGTGGGGCGCATTGCTTCCGCTGATCTACCTTTTATTGCATCTAAAAACGTATCAAAAGATGGTTCGAATCAACGAGGGGCATGCCTTGAACGGAATTCTCGGCGAAACTGCCCGCAATATTTTTATCTACGGACTTCTCGTATCCATCGGCCTTCTGCTGTAAATGGGATGTCTGTCAATGAGAAGTCTTTTTTCGAAGAGAAATTTGTTGTCAAACTTACGTTAATTGAAGAAATTCCAGCTCAGACCGAAACGAAATACACGGTCGTTAAGAGGGTAGTGGGGGGTGAGAAAATAGTTCTGATTGCCCAATCCCGCATTAATATGACTCATCATTACAAAGAATCGAGTACGCTTTAAATGGAAATTGGCGTAAACATTCACGATTGGGTAATTGCCCACTTCAGTCTTATTGTTGCCTGTCTGAATAACGAACTGTCCCAAAGCTGGACTGTAATCGGGGGCATAGTACTTGGTGAAGAAGCGCATATCAGCACCGAAGTCGCAGTGCAAAACTTTCGCTATCTTGAATCGCAGATAGAGATTGGTGTAGATGTTGATGCGCGGAACTGGGAGAACATCTTCTTTGGTCGACTTCTGATAGGTGATAAGGTTTTCCCAATTGAAAGGACCGAGAGTGATATCTTGACCGAGCGAGGCTGTGATAAGACTGATCATATCGTTGTTTTGCATCGGACTGACAGTGTTTCCGGTACGCCCGAAAGTGGAGGTAATGGTGTAAGCTCCACTGAAATACGTGTAGTTTTTGATTCCGTCTACGGCTACACGCAATGTGGTGCGCGTTTTGCGATAGCTGAAAAGTCCCTCGATGCGGGAATGGATAATTTTATTCAGATTACCGTCGTCCCACCAATAATGGCGTGCGTGGTAGTGGCGATAGTAGAAAGTGGGATTCAGTCGGTGGAGGAATGCTCCTGCCGCCAGTGTTACCGTATCGCCGAAGAGGGGAAAATTGACATCGGCCGTAGCATCGATTTTCATTTGTCCGGCATCTTCGCCCGTCAACCAAGTCTCGGCCAATAAATTATAGTGAAGTGTTCGGCCCTCTGTCTTACTTAACTGACCACCGATACTTAAATTATGCTCATTATATGCCGTGGTGGCTTGGATAGAATCGGGGAGTGTGAAATGGCGGAAATCACTCGTGATAAAGGCCTTCAGTCCCGCCTTTGCCCATTTATTGAAACCTTCGAGCAGGGAGATAGCAAAAGTGTTTTGTATGCGATAATGATTGGTCTTATCGTAGAGGGAATCTCCGGAGAACTTTCCAATACTACGATAAGTATTCGCATAGAATTTGCTTGGTGTGGCATAGGCTGTGTAAATTCGGCGATAATTGTCTAACTTCAAAGTATGGATGAAGCTGGTGACGGGTACATACTCGTCTTTCAGCCACAATGTGTCTTCACGTTGTTTCTTTTCCACGGTCAGAAGACTGTCTGCCGCAGCCTTGCTTCTTACTGCAATGCGGTTACTTTTTTGTACAGTCGAGTCCATAGGTTCGGCTCCTGCAATAGTGGCTCCGTCCGGTCGACCACTGAAAGTCTTCTTTTCTGTGAAGCTTTTTTCGTCGAATTTCTTACCGCTTCGTTTTGCTTCTTTCTCCGCCTTCTCTTTACTTTTACGCTTTTCTTGGTCTCTTTGCGCTTCCATCGCAAATTTCTTGGCCTTGATTTCTTCGTCGGTCATTTTCACTTTTCTGTTAAAACCGAAACTATAGCGTTGTGTGAAAAACGCGTGCTGGTTATCGTTCCGATTCCAGTTCTGACTCAATACTGTCGGGATTTCAGATGTTTGGAAGTCTTCGTTGAAACTTTCGGGATGTGTAATATAATTGTCATTAGTGATGCCTCCGTTCTCCGCAACTTTTTGGTGATTGGTAGAGATCAGAAGATGTGCCTGATAGCGGTCGCCGAGATAATAACCATACATAGAGTAATTGAAGTGAGCCGTACTCTGATTTTGGTAATATCCGCGGCCGTAAAGATAGTCAAACTTGAATCCGGCACCAATTCTCTTACCGGCATTCACACCGAATTTGGCTGTAAGATGGTCTTCGCCGTTTGTGCGGTCGCCACAGTTGTCGTATGATATATTGGTAAATGGCGATAGTGTATTGGTGAATTGAAACTTGTCTGTCGGTGTAATGAAAAAGCTATAAGGATGTGTGAATATGAATTGTCCACTTTCACGTCGGTCGATGAATATGCGATTGATACGTGGCGAACCGAGATTGCCTGTTGTATTATATTCTCCTCTGAGTCCGGAAGTGAATATTGTATTCATAAACATATGTGAGAGCGTGTCTACTTGGGCAGGTCTTCGGTCGCCGAAACGCGTATCCACAGTCCAGACTTTGATACCGATAGGTATTTCTTTATCACTACCCAGCGAGTCGGTTGTATTGCGGCGTTGATCGGATGTCGTTATTCGGCCACCGTTATCAATTTGGTTGAAATCCGTTTGCGCTTTCATCACAGGATGAAAAGCTACGAACGAGAAAAGTACCGATATGAAGGTCTTATTCATTAATGGAAAAATCGTAAAATACTTTCAATCATCTTGAACACCATTGCAGCAAGAATGGTAATTGTGCCGACTGTCCGATCAGTATAGAAATAGAGTAAAATGCCCACGATGGCACCTGCCATAAAGATGATATTCAGGACATTTCGTATTTTCAGAAACTTATCTTGATTGCCCGATAATTGAAGATTATTCTTTGCCATAAGTATTGTTTTATTTTAAAGCGTTGGTGATTGCCGAAAAGATTTTGTCTTTACGGTCAATCGTTTTACGACGAAACTTGGCTGAACCTTTGGATAGTCGAGTCTTACGTTTATTGAGTGCGACAGCATCTGTAATCCACTTCTCGGCTGTGGTGTCAAATCCTGTATTCCGATTCTTTTCGTATGAGTAGCTGATCCGGCTCAATGTGAGGTGCAGATGATTGTCTGCACATTTGGCAATAATCGTGTAACTCAATTCTGTTCGGTCAAGAGAGATGAAGTTATTGGTAAAGATGAGCCACTCCTTATAATGTGCAGCAATGATATGATCGCGTTTATTGATGAGTGTAATCCCGCTTCCCTTAAATTGGTTCTCCTCTTTCGCCATTCTGTCAAGCAGTGTATAAACCCGTTCATAGATATCTTGTGCGCTCCGTCCGGGAAGATTTAGGTCAAGTGAAAAAACAACTTTACCGTCTATCTCGGGAACAGTGCCAGTAAGATATTTGGCATCATCCTGATTGAATTCATTCTGTTTCGTTTTTTTTACTTCTTGCTTAGTATCTTGTGGCCTTTCCCATACATCTTGTGCGAAAGTTGACAAGGGTAAGAGCGTCAACAAGAAGATAATTATTTTCTTCATAAATCGATACTTTGTAAATGTTTATGTAGGCAAAATTACGAAATAAAGTCTTATCAGTGTGTGATTATTCAATATTTAACGTTATTTCAAATCGAGTTGTGCTTGCAAACGGATGATTTCATCGCGGTATTGAGCAGCCTGTAAGAAATCGAGATTCTTGGCTGCCTGTTTCATCAGAACAGTCGTATCGGCAATACTCTTTTCTAATTGCGATCTTGTCATTCGTTGAACAATGGGATCTGCGGCGAATGCGGCTGTATCAGTATCCATATATATGTATGATGGATAAGCAGTCGGTTCCTGTCCGACTTTCCGGTTAATCGTCAGAGTGCCTTTGATTTCTTTTACAATCTGTCGGGGAGTAATATGATGGTCTTCGTTGTATTTCAGTTGGATCGATCGCCTTCTTTCGGTTTCATCAATTGTTTTCCGCATACTCTCTGTAATGTTGTCAGCATACATAATGACTTTCCCGTTTACGTTACGGGCCGCTCGCCCTACTGTCTGTGTAAGTGAACGATGACTGCGTAGAAAGCCCTCCTTATCTGCATCGAGTATGGCTACAAGTGATACTTCGGGCAAATCGAGTCCTTCTCTGAGTAAATTGACACCTACAAGTACGTCAAACACACCGGCTCGGAGGTCGGCCATTATTTGCACTCGGTCAAGCGTGGCTACATCACTGTGGATATAGTTGGCTCGTACATCGTGTTCGAGTAAGTATTCGGTTAGTTCTTCGGCCATTCTTTTGGTCAATGTCGTGACCAAAACGCGTTCTTTCTTTTGACATCGCTCAACAATCTCATTCATCAGATCATCGATCTGATTGTCGCTTGGACGCACTTCTATCTTTGGGTCGAGCAGTCCTGTGGGACGAATGATCTGTTCGACGACAATGCCACCAGCTTCTTGCAATTCATAGTCTGCGGGAGTCGCCGATACATAAATCACTTGATTGACCATCTGATCGAACTCTTCAAAACGCAGCGGACGATTATCAAATGCAGCAGGAAGACGAAATCCGTATTCTACAAGATTCTGTTTCCGAGCTCTATCGCCGCCATACATCGCACTGATCTGAGGAATGCTGACGTGGCTTTCATCTACAACAAGGAGATAATCCTTAGGAAAAAAATCGAGCAAACAATAGGGGCGTTGTCCGACTTCGCGCCCATCGAAATAACGAGAATAATTCTCAATTCCTGCACAGTGTCCCAATTCTTTGACCATTTCCATATCATACTCCACACGCTCTTTGATTCTCTGCGCCTTGACAGCATCTCCCAAATCGTTAAAATATGCCACTTGCTTTACCAAGTCATCTTGAATCAGTCGAATAGCACATTCTGTTTGCTCCTTGGATGTGACGAAAAGGTTGGCCGGATATATCTGATATTCTTCGAACGCGGTTACTCGGTGATAAGTTATATTGTCTACCTCTTCGATAGAATCGATTTCATCATCCCACCAAGTCACGCGGAGAATATTGTCACTGTATGCCATTGCGATATCTACGGTGTCGCCTTTCACTCGAAAGTTACCGCGTTGCAGATCCACATCGTTACGCATATAAAGGGCATCGACGAGCTTTCGTAGAAACTCATTACGATCTAATCTCAAGCCTTTTTTGATAAAAATGATACTATTCTGCATCGCAATAGGGCCACCCATACCGTAAATGCACGAGACGGACGAGACAACGATGATGTCTTTCCGACCTGAAAGCAGAGCAGAAACGGCGCCTAACCTCAATTTATCTATATCATCGTTGATAGCCAAATCCTTTTCAATATATGTGTCGGTCGTGGGTAGATAAGCTTCGGGCTGGTAATAATCATAATAAGAAACATAATATTCCACTGCATTCTCAGGAAAGAAACTTTTCATTTCTTCATAGAGTTGAGCAGCCAATGTCTTGTTATGACTGAGGATGAGCGTTGGTTTGTTAATATTATTGATCACGTTTGCCACAGTGAAAGTTTTTCCTGAGCCAGTCACTCCAAGTAACACTTGTGCTCGATCACCGTTTTTAATACCATTTGTCAATTGTCGTATGGCTTCGGGTTGATCGCCTGTGGGAGAATATTGTGATGTTAACTTGAAATCCATCTTTTTCTTTTCTGTCGTTATCTTAAATCTGCAAATTTAGCAAAAAACAATATAATAAGAATGGTTAGTAATGATCTTTTTATATTTTATGTTCTTAAATGTCTTATAATATCAGATCATAATAGGGATTCTTTTAAATGCTGTTATCAGAAAAAAACAAGAAAATGTTTGGCTGTTTGCTGAAAAACACCTACCTTTGCACTCGCAAATTTAAGGAGTAGTCCTTGTTTGTAATGAATTGAGCGCCCTTAGCTCAGCTGGTAGAGCAACTGACTCTTAATCAGTGGGTCTAGG